>NZ_SRLW01000230.1:0-16208 GCF_006518215.1 Myxococcus sp. AB025B | reverse complement strand
GCATCGTCGAGAGACATGCCCGCACGGTCGAAGATCTCCTGGTACCTCGGCGTCCACGGCCCTCCATTGTTGGTGGACTTGCTGAACTTGTCGGAGGCGTGATGGAGGGCGGGGCCCCGGAGTCGCCGCACGCGGCGGCGGCCCCGAGGAGCGCCAACAACAGACCCAGACCGACGGCGTGCTTCACGGCAGGGGGACCGGGATGGGGTCGGTGTAGGACCAGCGGTCGATGACGCCGTCCGGGCCGAGCGAGCCGTTGAGGTTCCAGCCCCAGGCGAACACGGAGCCGTCCTCGCGCACGGCGATGACGTGGGTGGCGCCCATGCCCATGGCCGTCAGCGGCGTCAGCGTCCCGGAGGAGGCGCGCGCCTCCAGCTCGTTCGTCTCCTTGATGCCGATGCCCAGCTGGCCGTTGAAGTTCGAGCCCCAGCCCAGCAGCGAGCCGTCCGCGCGGCGCGCGAAGCTGTAGTTGCCGTTGGCGAACACGGCCGTCGCGTCGGTGACGCCCTTCACCTTCACCGGGGTGGCGCTCTCGCCGCCCGCGCTGAGCGCACCCGTGCCCAGCTGGCCGGTGGCGTCCAGGCCCCACGCGGACACGGTGCCGTCCTTGTGCACCGCGAGGATGTGGTCGCGGCCGTTGGCGATGTCCACCACGTCGGTGATTCCCGGGACCTGGCCAGGCAGCGGGTGGCTGTCGCCGTCCACGACGCCCGTGCCCAGGTTGCCATAGTCGTTGCGGCCCCACACCCAGACGGTGCCGTCGGCCTTGAGCGCCACCGAGTGCATGGAGCCGCCCAGCACCTTCACCACGTTCGTCAGGCCCTGCACCGGCATCGGGTAGCCGCGCGCCACGGTGGTGCCGTCGCCCAGCTGGCCGTTGGCGTTGTTGCCGAAGCTCTGCACCGTGCCGTCCTCCATCAAGATGAGCGCGTGGCGGAAGCCGTTCGCCACCGACACCGCGCCCGTCAGGTGGGGAATCCTCGTCGCCACGTAGCGCGGGGTGACGTCGGGGGTGCCCGGCGTCTCGCCCGAGGGCGGGGTGGACAGGCCCAGCTGGCTGTCGTTGTTCTCGCCCCAGGACCACACGCTGCCGTCGGCCGTCAGCGCCATGGCGAAGTTCTGGTTGAAGGCGATGGCCGTCGCGTTCTCCAGGCCCGGCACCGGCTGGGGCTGGGTCTGGTCCGTGCGCACGTCGTCACCCAGGCCCAACTGGCCCCGGTTGTTGCGGCCCCACGTATAGACGCGGCCGTTCTTGAGCGTGCCGCTGTGCAGGCCGCCGGCCGAGGCAAGCTGGCCGAAGTGGAACGACACCGCCTGCTCGGCCTCGTTGCCCGCCGCGTCCCGGGCGTGCAGCACCACGGTGTTGCGGCCGGCGCGCGGCGTCACCTCGAAGGACACCGGCTCGCCCGCGGTGGCCGGCAGCGTGAGCGCCTGCTCCGCGCCGTCGTTGAGCGTGTACGCAAGCTGGGTCACCGCCACGTTGTCCGTGGCCGTGAACTCCACGCGCATCCGCCGCACCGTGGTGGCCACGCCCTCGCGGGGCGAGCGCACCTGGACCACCGGCGCCTCGTCGAAGCGCAGCGCCAGCGTGCGCTCCGTGCGCGCGCCCGTCTGGTCCACCGCCGCCAGGGTGATGTCGTTGTCGCCCTCCACCAGGGTCAGCTCCAGCGTGAAGCTCGCGCTCGTGGGTGTGCTCGTCTGGAACTCCACCGCGCGGGGCTCGCCGCCGTTGAGCCGCGCCGTGAGCTCCGCGAGCCTGCCCGGCGCGCTCACCGAGCCTTGCAGCTTCACCTGCGCGCTCTCGGCGCTGGCGCCGGAGACGTGGGAGTGCAGCTGTACGTACGGCGCCACGGGCACGCCGGGCGTGGTCTCCACATCCGCCCCACACGCCGCCAGCCACACGGCCGCCAGCGCGAGGACACAGGCTCGGGACTTCATCAGGACTCCTGGTTTGTTGGGTTTTGTTGAGATTGATTTGCAGAGTCAGAAAGTGCCCGGGCTCATACCCCCCGCACCTCGGGGCACGCAAGCGGACGGCGGCTCAATTTGGCGTTTGCTCCCGGGGATTTCCCGAGGGAGAAGCACCTGCCGGAAAGCCGGTGAAGTGCTTCAGCTTCCACGGGGTGGGGCTGAAGTCGGGGTACGCGGGGATTTGGGGAGCAGGGTGCCCATCCACACGGGAAGCGTGGGGGCGTCCGAGGGCTCGCACTGCGGGTGCCTGTCCCAACGTACGATTGTCGACCACTGGAAGGTGGCGGACGGGGGGCCTCGCCGTTCTCTTTCCCGCCCGGGAAATCGCTCTAGGGTCGCGGCTCGTCTTCAGGGGAATCCATGGCAGAGGTGCTCGTCGTCGATGACAGCAAGGTGATGCGGGACATGGTGGTGGCCTGCCTCAGGCCCTACCCGGGGCTGAACTTCACCCATGCCTCGAGCGGGCTGGAGGCCATCGAGCGGTTGTCGCTGAGCCCGTACGATTTGCTGGTGCTGGACCTGAACATGCCGGACATCGGTGGCATCGAGGTGGTGGAGTTCGTGCGGGGGCAGGACAAGCTGCGCACGCTGCCCATCATCATCGTGACCACGCGGGGGGACGAGGCGTCGCGCGCGCGGGCGCTGGAGGCGGGCGCCAACCGCTTCATGACCAAACCCTTCACCCCCGACGCCATCCTCGCGGAGGCGCGGGGGCTGCTGGAAGAGACGCGGGCTTGACCGCTTCCGTGGACCTCGCGGACTTCCTCCCCGCCTATCTGGCGGAGGTGGAGGAGCTGCTCGACTCGGCGCACCGCCACCTGCTCGCGGTGGAGGCCAGCGCGCGTCGGGGCGCGGCCCACCCCAAGGCCGTGCGGGAGCTGTTCCGGGCGCTGCACACCATCAAGGGCCTGTCCGCCATGGTGGACGTGGAGCCCATCGTCTCCATCTCTCACTGGATGGAGACGTCCTTGCGTCAGGCGGACCAGGCCGGCGGCCGGCTCCCGGAGTCCAGCGTGGAGCCGCTGATGGAGGGCCTGCGCGCGGTGGAGCAGCGCATGCGCCAGCTCGCCTCCGGCAAGCCCGCGGCCCCGGTGCCCTCGGGGCTCCTGGAGCGGCTGGAGGCGCTGGAGTCCTCCGAGACGGCGCCGGTGGCCTCGCGGCCCGTCGCGGTGGTGCTCGACGAGACGCTGGCGCTCGGCGCCAAGCTGACGCCCACCGAGCGCGAGCAGCTCACCGCCACCCAGGGCGGCCGCCGCCCCGTGCGGGTGGACTTCATCCCCGGCGCCGAGCGCGCCGCCAAGGGCGTCACCATCAACAGCGTGCGCGAGCGGCTGGCGGCGCTGGGCGAGCTGGTGAAGGTCGTCCCGCTGTCGGGGCCCGTGCCCGGGGGCGGCTCGCTCACCTTCGTGCTGCTGCTCAGCACCGAGGCCGCGGACGGCGTGTTGATGGACGCCGCCGGGGGCGAGCCCGCCCTGGTGCGCCCGCTGGCCATCGAGCAGGCCGAGGTGCCCGTGCCCGCGGCGGGCACCCCGGCGCGGCTCGACGGGGATTTGGACGAGGAGCCGGAGGAGCCGCGGCGCGGGGGCGGCACCCTGCGGGTGGAGGTGTCCCGGCTGGACGAGGCGCTGGAGCGGCTGGCGGCGCTCGTCGTCAACCGCTCGCGGCTGCAGCGCGCGGTGGCGGACCTGACGGCGGCGGGCGCGCCCACGCGCGAGCTGCGCGCCATCCTCCAGGAGAACGCGCGCCAGCTGCGCGACATGCGCGCGGCGATTCTGCGGCTGCGCATGGTGCGCGTGGGGGACGTGCTGGAGCGGCTGCCCCTGCTGGTGCGCGGGCTGCGCCGGGCCACGGGCAAGGCGGTGCGGCTGGAGCTGGACGTGGGCGACGCGGAGCTGGACAAGGCGGTGGCGGACCGGCTCATGCCCGCGCTGGTGCACCTGGTGCGCAACGCGGTGGACCACGCCCTGGAGTCGCCCGAGGAGCGCCGCCAGGCGGGCAAGGCCCCGGAGGGGCTGGTGCGCCTGGCGTGCCACGCGCAGGCCAACGGCTTCGTGGAGCTGCTCGTGCGCGACGACGGGCGCGGCGTGGACGGCGCGGTGGTGGCGAAGCGCGCGGGCGCGCCGGCGCCGCGCACGGCGGATGACGTGCTGGAGCTCTTGTGCCGGCCGGGCTTCTCCACGCGCGAGTCGGCCACCGCCACCAGCGGGCGCGGCATGGGCATGGACATCGTCCGGCGCATCGTCGTGGACCAGCTGGGCGGGGAGCTGCGCATGGAGACGCGGCCCGGTGTGGGCACCACGTTCCGGCTGCGCGTGCCGCTGACGATTACGCTCCTGGACGCCATCGTCTTCGAGTGCGCGGGGCTGCGCTACGCGGTGGCGGTGTCGTGCGTGGAGGAGCTCTTCGAGGTGGACGCCTCCCGCGTGGTGCGCCCCCCGGGCGGCCGGGGCGTGGCCCTGGTGGAGCGGCGGGGACAGGCGGTGCCGCTCGTGTGGCTCGAGCGCCTGCTGGGCCAGGGAACGGCCAGCGCGGCCGACACCGTGCCCGCGCGGGCGCTGCTGGTGCGCCAGCGCGGGGAGTTGGTGGCCTTCGGCGTGGGACGGCTGCTCGGGCAGCAGGAGATCGTCCTGCGCCCGCTGGAGGACCCGTTGGTGAGGGTGCCCGGGGTGGCAGGCGCCACGGACCTGGGTGATGGACAGCCCACGCTGGTGCTGGACCTGCCCACGCTGGGCGCGTCGCGCCGGCAGGGGGGCGGGGGACGAGAGGAGCGCGCGACATGAGCGTGCTGCATGTGGTGTTCAAGGTGGATGGCGCCGAGTACGTGCTGCCGGCGTCGAACGTCCTCCAGATGGAGTCCTTCAACGGCGCCACGCCCGTGCCGGGCGCGCCCGCGCACGTGGCGGGGCTGGTGCAGGTGCGCGGCCGGGTCATCCCGGTGGTGGACGCGCGGCGTCGCTTCGGCCTGCCGGCGGTGGAGCGCACGCTCGACTCGCGGGTGGTGGTGGGGCAGCTGGGCGCGCGCGTGGTGGGGCTGCTCGTCGACAGCGCGCGCGAGGTGCTGAAGCTGGACCCGGGCCAGTTCAAGCCGCCGCCGCCGCTGGTCACCGAGGGCGCGCAGGGTTTCGTGAAGGCCGTGGCGCAGGTGGGGCCGCGGCTGGTGATGCTCATCGATTTCCCCCGAGTCATCGGGGAGGAGACGCCGGATGGCGACGCAGGACACTGACGCCCCCCAGGGGCAGGACGACGCGCGCGGGCTGGCCGAGCGCCTGACCCGGAGCCTCCGGGAGAGCACCACGCTGCTCCAGGAGCTGGAGGCCATGGCCACGCGCGTGGCCGGCAGCGGCAACGAGCAGGCCGCCGGCACCGAGCAGGTGCGCGCCGCCATCGAATCGGTGGCGACGCACGTGGAGCAGACGGGGCTGGCGGTGCAGTCCCTGGTGCGCACGCAGCGCACGGTGAGCGACTCCTCGCGCCAGCTGCAGCAGGAGTCGGAGGCGACGGCGGGCTCGGTGGAGGAGGTGAGCGCGTCGGTGTCGTCGGTGCGCAAGGACGCCGCCCACCTGGCGACGGAGGCGGACACCACCGCGGCCACGCTGGAGCAGGTGTCGCGCTCGGTGAAGGGCGTCAGCTCCAACGCCGAGGACCTGGCCGCCTCCAGCGAGCAGCTGCTCGCGTCCATGACCGAGATGAACGCCACCGTCGCGGACCTGGTGACGCGCAACCAGTCCGGCGCGGCCTCCGCGGAGCAGGTGGGCGCCACCATCGAGGAGATGGCCAAGGGCATCGCCCGGCTGGCCTCGGACGCGCAGGGCGTGGGTGAGCGCGCCACGCAGGTCGCCCACGCGGTGGGCCTCTTGGGCCGCTCGCTGGGGGACGTGGCGCGCGACTCCACCTCCATGGCCGCGAGCGTGGAGGAGGTGGCCGCCACCGCGGAGGAGCTGGCGCGCAGCGTGCGCGGCGTGGCGGAGAGCGCGCGCGTGCTGGAGACGCACGCGGCCTCCAACGCCTCCGCCATGGAGGAGGTGGCCGCGAGCGTGGAGGAGGTGGCCGCCACCGCGGAGAAGAACGCCGCCGTGGTGGACGCGAACGCCTCCACCATCGAAGAGCTCGCGCGCTCGGCCCAGGCGGTGGCCAAGGCCGCTGAGTCCATCAACGGCCAGGCCGCCTCCGGCGCCTCGGCCTCCACCCAGCTGGAGACCTCCACGCGCCGCGTGGCGCAGATGACGGAGGAGGCCCGCGCCACCGCGGACCGGGTGGGCACCATCGCCCGCGAGGGCGGCGCCACGGTGGGGCGCTCCATGGCGGGCTTCGGCCGCATCCGTCAGTCCATCGTCGAGTCGTCGGGCGTGATGAAGGAGATGGCCAAGCGCGCCGAGGAGATTGGCGACATCGTCCAGACCATCAACCTCATCGCCGACCGCACCAACCTCTTGTCCCTCAACGCGAGCATCGAGGCGGCGCGCGCCGGGGAGCACGGCCGGGGCTTCGCGGTGGTGGCGGAGGAGATTCGCGCGCTGGCGGACCGGGCGGCGGCGGCCAGCTCGGACGTGGCGAAAATCGTGCGCGGGCTCCAGACGACGGCGCGCGAGGCGGCGGCCGCCACGGGCGAGGGCATGCGCGCCGCGGACGAGGGCTCGGCGCTGGCCTCCGAGGCGGAGAAGGCGCTGACCACCATCCTCAAGGGCGTGGATGACCTGGGGCAGAACGTGCGCGAGGTGAGCCGCGCCACCGGGGAGCAGGTGCAGGCGGCGCAGGCGCTGGCGCAGGGCAACGTGCGGATGAGCGAGCAGGGCCGCGTCATCGCCACGTCCGCCGCGGAGCAGGCCCAGGCGGCGCAGTCCCTGTCGCAGGGCGGCTCGGAGATGCGGCGCATGGCCCGGCAGACGATGCAGGCCTCCGGGGAGCAGGCGCGCGCGCTGCGCGACGTGGTGCGCGCCAACGGGCAGCTCGCGGAGGTCTCCCAGAAGGTGGCGCGCGCGGTGCAAGAGCAGGCCGCGGCGTCGACGGACCTGTCCAAGGCCGCGGCGCAGATGCGCCAGCTGGTGCAGACCGTCAGCAACGTGGTGGGCACGCAGAGCAAGGAGGTCACGGGCGTGAGCGCGCTGGCGCAGGACATGGCCAGCACCACGCAGCGCACGCTGGCGGGCCTGGCCGAGCAGGCCAAGGCGGCGGCGGAGGTGACGCGGGCCATGGACGCCACGCGCAAGGAGGTGGCCCAGTCCGCGCGCGGCATGGCGGAGCAGGCGCGCGCGCTCAAGCAGGGCGAGGCGGCCAGCCGCCAGGTGGCGCAGCTGGCGGGCGCGGTGACGCGGGCCACCGACGAGCAGGCCCAGGCGCTCGTCGCGCTGGTGAAGGGCGCGGACGAGGTGCGCCGGGTGGCGAAGAGCACGGCGCGCGCGCTGGACGAGCAGTCGGAGGTGCTCGGCTCGCTGGCGGTGTCCGCGCAGCGGCAGGCCACCGGCATCGCCGCCGTGGCGCGCGCCAGCGCGGAGGCCACCCAGGTGACGGAGGGGCTGGCCCGGGGCGTGGAGGAGATGCGCGCGCGGGCGCGGGAAATCACCGTCACCACCGCGCAGCAGGTCCGCGCCGCGGCGGGCAACGCGGCCGAGGTGCGCGAGGTGTCCAACCGCCTGGGCCAGCTGTCGCGGCTGCAGGTGGAGCAATTGGAGAGCCTGTCCCGGATGGGGAGCGCGAAGCCCTCCGAGTCGGCGGGCGTCGAGCTGACGAGGGAGCGGCAGGCATGACGGCGACGATGTCTTCGGCGGTGGGCGCCTCGCCCCTGTTCCTCTCCGCGGAGGACCGGGCGCAGGTGGACGCGGTGGAGCAGCTGGCGCGCGGCGGCGCGGACAACCTGGAGCGGCTGGTGGCCGGGCTGGACACGCCGAGCTGGGCGGTGCGCCGCGCCGTCGTCGCGGCCCTGGCGAAGCTGGGGACCCAGGCGGTGCCGCCCCTGTGCGAGGTGCTGAGGAGCCGCCGCGACAGCGAGGCGCGCCTGGCCGCGGCGGTGGAGGCGCTGGTGGCCTCCATGGGCGCGGTGGAGGAGTCGCTCGAGGTGCTGGCGGACAGCCCCGTCGCGGCCATCGTCTGTGACGCCGCGCAGGTGCTGGGCCGCAGACGCAGCCGGCGCTCGGTGCCGCTGCTCGCCCGGCTCACCGTGCACCCGGACGACAACGTCGCGGTGGCGGCGATTGAAGCGCTGGGCCGCATTGGCGGCGGCGCCGCGGTGGACGCGCTCCTGGCGGCGCTGGGCAGCGGCAACTTCTTCCGCATCTTCCCCGCCATCGACGTGCTGGGCCGCTGCGGCGACCCGACGGTGGTGCCCGCGCTGCTGGGCCTGCTCGCGGACCCCTTCTATTCGCTGGAGGCCGCCAGGGCGCTGGGCCGCACGGGCCAGGACGCGGCCGTGCCCGCGCTGGTGGGGCTGCTCCGCCGGGGCAACGACAGCCTGGTGCGCGTGGTGGCGGTGGCGCTGGTGGACATCCACGAGGCGCAGGTACAGCGCTTCGGTGGCGCGCGCGGGGTGCAGGCGGCGCTGCGCTCCGGCGGGGACCTGTCCGTGCTGGGCCGCAAGCTGGCACAGGCCATCAGCACCGCGGACTCCGCGGAGCGCGCCGCGCTGGCGCGGCTGCTCGGCTGGATTGGGGGCCAGGACGCGGCGGCGGGGCTGCTTCGCCTGCTCGACGCGCCGGACCCGACGGTGGCGCGCGCGGCGGCGGGGGCCCTGGCGGAGCTGGGCTCGGACGCGGACGAGCAGATCCTCCAGGCGCTGCGCGACGGGGACAGCGCCCGGCGCCGGGTCTTGCTGCCGCTGGTGGGGCGCCGCGTGGCGTCCGTGCCGGAGGTGCTGGTGTGCCTGGAGGACCGGGACGCGTCGGTGCGCGCCATGGCGGCGGACACGCTGTCGCGCATCGGCGACGCGTCCGCGGTGGGCGCGCTCTTCGAGCGCCTGGTGGACGACGACCCGCGCGTGGTGCAGGCCGCCACGGGCGCCATCCAGTCGCTGGGCAGCGACGACACGGAGGCGCTGGCGCTGCAGGCGGCGCGCTCCCCGGACGCGCGGCTGCGCCGGGCGGCGCTGCGCATCATCTCCTACTTCGGCTATCCGCGCGGGCTGGAGGTGCTGCTGTCGGCCATGCGCGACTCGGACGAGCGGCTGCGCGACGCGGCCATCTACGGCCTGCCCTTCATCGAGGACCCGCGCGCGGTGGACGCGCTGCTCACGGCGGCCACGCACGAGTCGGAGCGCACGCGCGCGGCGGCCATGCGCGCCCTGGGCCAGACGCAGAAGGAGGCCCGCATCACCAGCATGCTGCTGGGCGGCCTCAATGACCGCGACCCGTGGGTGCGCTACTACGCGTGCCAGTCGCTGGGGAAGCTCAACGAGGAGGCCGCCGCGGACGCCATCGTCGCGCTGGCGGACGACGACGCGGGCCAGGTGCGCGTGGCGGTGGTGGACGCGCTGGCCCACATGCACACGGAGAGCGCCATGACGGCGCTCAGGCGCGCGGCGGCCAGCGCGGACGCGGACGTGCGGCGCGCGGCGCTCTTGGGCCTGGGCGTGGCGCGCCGTCAGGACGCGCTGCCGGTGCTCCTGGAGGCCGCCTCCTCCGAGGACGCGGCCACGCGGCTGGTCGCCCTGTCCGCGGTGGCCGAGTACGAGGCCCCGGAGACCCTGCCCGCGCTCCTGCGCGCCGCCAGCGACCGGGACGACAGCGTGCGCAGCGCCGCGGTGGGCTTCCTGGCCACGCGGCCGGGCATCCCCTCCACGCAGGCGCTGGTGTCGCTGCTGGGGGACTTGACGGTGCGTGAGCGGGTGGTGAGCGCGCTGGCCCTGCCTATGGAGGGGCGGCTGCCAGGGCTGCTCGCCGCGCTGGACGTGGCGGACGAGGTGACGGCGCCCCTGCTGGTGGCGGCGCTGGCGCGCATGCGCCGGGCGGACGCGCGCGCGGGCCTGCTCCAGGCGCTGGAGACGGCCAGCCCCTCGGGGCGCCGCGCGGCGGTGCCCGCGGTGGGGGCGCTGGGCACGGTGGAGGCGCGCGACGCGCTGGAGCGCGCCTCGCTCCGGGACGAGGACGACGAAGTGCGCCGCGCCTGTCTCGTGGCGCTGGGGCGGTGACAAGGACGCCATGCCCTCGTTGCCGATGTCGCCCCAGGTGTTCGCCATCCTCGCGGCGCTCATCGAGCAGCGCGCCGGGCTGCACTACTCGCCCGAGGACCGGGAGTTGATGGCGGACAAGGTGTCGGACCGCGCGCTGGAGGCGGGGTTCGACTCGTTGCTCGACTACTACTACTTCCTTCGCTACGACCCGGCGGGCGCCGAGGCGCTGGACGCGCTGGTGGACTCGCTGCTGGTCCACGAGACGTACTTCTTCCGCGAGGCCCAGCCCCTGCAGGTGCTGGTGGAGGACGTGCTGGTGCCCCTGGCGAAGCAGGGGCGCAAGCCGCGCGTCTGGTGCGCGGCGTGCTCCACCGGCGAGGAGCCCCTGACGCTGGCCATGATGCTGGCGGACCGCGGCGCGCTGGCCGGCGTGGAAATCGTCGCCAGCGACTTGAGCCCGCGGGTCCTGGAGCGCGCGCGCGCGGGGGACCACAACCTGCGCTCGCTGCGCGCCCTACCTCCGGGCGTGGAGGGGCGCTGGCTGGAGCGTGGCGTGGAGGGGCGCGTGCGGGTGAAGCCGGAGCTGGTGGACAGGGTGCAGTGGATGCGCGTCAACCTGGTGGACGAGGCCGCGGTGGCGCGGCTGGGCGCCTTCGACGCCATCCTCTGCCGCAACGTGCTCATCTACTTCCAGGACGACACGGCGCGCCGGGTGGTGGAGTCGCTGGCGGGCGCGCTCAAGCCCCACGGCCAGCTGCTGGTGGGCACCTCCGAGTCGCTCATGCGCTTCGGCACCGCGCTCTCCTGCGAGGAGCGCCGGGGCGTCTTCTTCTACAACAAGGCGGACGCATCATGACCCCGGCCCCCATCCGCGTGCTGGTGGTCGACGACTCGGCCTTCGCGCGCAAGGTGCTCAAGCAGGTGCTGTCCAACGCGGCCGACCTCCAGGTGGTGGACACCGCCCGGGACGGCCTGGACGCGCTGGAGAAGGTGGCGGAGCTGTCGCCGGACGTGCTCACCCTGGACCTGGTGATGCCCAACCTGGACGGGCTGGGCGTGCTGCGCGCCCTGTCCTCCATGGAGCGCGCCCCCCGCGTCGTCGTGGTCAGCAGCGCGGGCGAGGAGAGCGAGCTGGCGGTGGCGGCCCTCCAGAACGGCGCGGTGGAGCTGGTGCACAAGCCCACCGCGCTGGCCACGGACCGGCTCTACGAGCTGGGCGCGGAGCTGGTGGAGAAGGTGCGAATCGCGGCCCGCGCCGCGCGGCGCTCCGTGGCCTCGCCCGTGGCCCCCTCGTCCTTCGCGTCCCCGGACGCGCTCCCGGCCTCCCGGCACCTGGTGGTGGTGGGCACCTCCACCGGGGGCCCGCAGGCCCTGACGACGCTGTTGTCCCGGCTGCCCGCGGACTTCCCCGCGCCCATGGCGCTCGCGCTGCACATCCCCCCCGGCTACACGGAGGCGGTGGCGCGGCGGCTGGACGCGCTGTGTCCGCTGGAGGTGCGCGAGGCGGAGGACGGCATGGAGCTGTTCCCCGGGCGCGTCGTGCTCGCCCGCGCCGGCCAGCACCTCAAGGTGGAGCGCCACGGCGCGCTCAGCCTGGTGCGCCTGGACCGTCACCCCCTGCGCATGCCCCACCACCCCTCCGTGGACGTGCTCTTCCAGAGCGCGGCCCGCGCCTGGGGCAAGGACACGGTGGGCGTGGTGCTCACCGGCATGGGGGACGACGGCCGCGACGGCGCGCGCGCCATCCGCGAGGCGGGCGGCGTGGTGCTCACCGAGTCGGAGAACTCCTGCGTCGTCTACGGCATGCCCCGCGCCGTCGACGATGCGGGCCTGGCCACCGCGAGCGCGCCCCTGGGCGGCATGGTGGAGCTCCTGCGCTCCCACCTGCTCTGAATCCCAGGAAGCGCGGGTGGGGGGAGCGTCGCCCGCTCCCCTACACGACGAGGGGCAGAGGGCGGCCTCGCTGGAGGGCGAGCGATAGATTTGGGCCTTCACTGGGGCGTAGGGCACACTGCGCGCCATGCTCCGTTACAGCGCCGACATCCGCACCCTCCTCTGGTGCCTGGCGATGCCCGTGGTGGCCCTCACGATGTTCTGGGACCCCGGGCTCATCCCCTACCTGTGCCCGCTGGCGTGCTACCTGGCGCTGTCGGCGGGTGTCATCGCCCACAACCACAACCACTGCCCCACCTTCCGCAACCGGAAGATGAACGAGGCGATGGGCATGTGGCTGTCGCTGTTCTACGGCTACCCGACCTTCGTGTGGATTCCGACGCACAACCTGAACCACCACAAGTTCGTGAACAAGGCGGGCGACGCCACCATCACCTGGCGCTACTCGAAGAAGCACAACTTCCTCGTCGCCTTCTTCTTCCCCTTCGTCTCCACCTACTGGCAGCAGGAGCCCACCAAGGCCTTCATCGACAAGGCCCGCGCGCGCAACCCCGCCCTGTTCCGCCAGATTGTCCTCCAGTACGTCGTCTGGGGCGGCACCCACGCGGCGCTCGTCGCGCTCGCCATCTCCCTGCACGGCATCGGTGGTGGCCTGCGCGTCTGGGCCTTCGCGTTCCTGATTCCGGCGTTCTTCTCGCTGTGGACCATCATGTTCTTCAACTACATCCAGCACGTCCACGCGGACCCCTGGAGCGAGCACGACCACAGCCGCAGCTTCACCGGCCGCCTCATCAACTTCTTCCTCTTCAACAACGGGCTGCACGCGGTGCACCACGAGACGCCGGGGCTGCACTGGAGCCTGTTGCCGGAGGCGCACGCGAAGATTGCCGCCTCCATCGACCCTCGGCTCAAGCCGGTGAGCTTCTTCGGCTGGTGCTTCCGCTCCTACGTGCTGGCGCCGCTGTTCCCCCGCTTCGGCACCACCCAGGTCGGCCGCGCGCCCTATGACCCGCCCCAGGGCGGCGCCGTGGACGTGTCCTTCGGCGACGAGCTGCAGGCGGTGGACTCCGGAGTGAACGTCGCCCGCGTCTGACGTCGCCCGCACCGAAAGGTCGGGCTGATTCTCTCTGTCCTGTATTCCTCACCTCTCCCTGGAATCCGACCAGGGGGGAGTATTCACCGTGTGGCTGTTTCCCATATCTCGCCAACAACGCGAGTGGCGGGGCCGGGGGGGAAACCAGACACGGAGAATCCGCATGAGGATGGCCTCAGGCCCGGTCCGGCCCGTCATTGGCGAGACGCCCGGGGCGCCTCGTGTGCTGTGGGTGGGCGTGGTGGGCGAGGCGTGGCTGTGTCTGTCCCGCGCCGCCCGGGCGCTGGGGTGTGAGCCGGTGCAGGCGGCCGTCGCGGGTGGAGTGGCGGGTGAGCCCTCCTCGCGAGCCCGGCCCCGGCTGGTGCTGGTCCACTGGCGGCACGTGCGTGAGCGTGGCCCTGGAGGGCTGGGAGGGCTGAAGGCGCGCGTGGGCGCGTCCGGCGCGCCGCTGGTGCTGGTGGTCGAGCCGGAGACTCCCGCGGAGGTGCTGGAGGCCGCGGACGCCGAGGGCATCGAGGACTGCCTGGTGACGCCGGTGAGCGAGGCGGCCGTGCGCGCCCGGCTGTCCGCGCTGCTGGGCAAGAGCCCCGTGGCCTCCTCGAGCGAGCGCTACAGCCCGCGCGTGGTGCTGCTCGCGGGCGCGGGCGGCGCGCGCACGTGGACGGGGCTGGGCTCGCTGCTGGAGGCCTGTGGCCATCACCTGCTCTACAGCGCCACCGTGGAGGGCGCCGCCTCGCGCGTGGAGGAGCACGGCGCCCGGCCCCACCTGCTCGTCGTCGCGGGTGACGGCGCCTGGGGGGGAGTGTGGGCCCGCGCGAGCGCCACGGCGCGCGCGCTCCTGGACGGAGTGCCGACCTTGTCGGTGACGCCCGCGGAGTGCGCGCGGGCGGGGGCGCTCCTGCCGCGCGTGCACACGCTCCTGGGCCGCGACGGCGCGTCGCTCCGGGTGGAGGAGCGGGTGCCCTTCTGCTGTCCGGTGGAGTTCGCGGAGGGCGAGAGCAAGGCCGCCCCGTGGACGTCGGGCGTGTCCTTCGCGATGAGCCCCGCGGGCCTCTTCGTGCGCACGCTGGTGCCGGCGCGCCCCGGCGCGGCGGTGACGCTGCGGCTGCACCTGCCCACCACGGGTGAGCGGCTGGAGTCCCACGGCGTGGTGGCGTGGGCCAACCCCTGCGCGCGGAAGGAGAGCCTGTGCGCGCCCCACGGCATGGGGGTGCGCTTCCTGGGCATGGGCCCTCCGCGCCTGATGCACCTTCGTCAGCTCTGCCAGGCCACGTCCCCCGCGTGAGCCCTGGTCCCCTCGAGGAGACGTCATGCGGCGCAAGAAGGTCCTGCTCGTCGACGACTCGCACACGGTGTTGATGCTCCACCAGATGATGATGGTGGAGCGCGGCTACGAGACGCTCATCGCCCGTGACGGGCTGGAGGCGCTGGCGCGCGTGGAGGTGGAGGCGCCGGACCTCGTGGTGCTGGACATCCACATGCCGCACCTGGATGGCCTGCAGACCTGCCGCGCGCTGCGCGAGCGCGAGCCCACGCGCCACACGCCCATCATCCTGTGCAGCACGCGCATGGAGCCCGCGAGCGTGCAGGCGGGCTTCGACAGCGGCTGCACCGACTACCTCACCAAGCCCTTCGCGGGTTCGGAGCTGGCGGCGCTGCTCAACCGCTACCTGGGCTCGGAGCGCGGCACCCGCGGCGACTGAGCCTGGGGCCGGGCGGGCAGCGAGCGGCGCGGCAGCGTCACCGTGAAGGACGTGCCGTCCTCCTCGGCGGAGCTCACCTCGATGCCCCCGCCGTGCGCCTGGACGATTTCCCGCACGATGTAGAGCCCCAGCCCGTAGCTCATCTTCAGCGTGCGCGTCGTCTGCGGCCCGCTGCGGAAGGGCTCGAACAGGTGCGGCAGCAGGTGCGCGGGGATGGGCCGCCCGCCGTTGTGCACCTCCAGCACCACCTTGTTGCCCCGCGTGGCCCGCGCCTCCAGCCGCACCGGCGTGTCCGAGGGGCCGAACTTCAGCGCGTTCTCCAGGAGGTTGCTGGCCACCTGGCCCAGCCGGTCCGGGTCCCACATGCCCTGCGTGTTGCCCTTGTGCTCCACCTCGATGACGCGCTCGGGGTAGGCCACGCGGAACTCATGCGCCACGCGCAGCGCCAGGTCCTTCAAGTCCATGGGCCTGGGCTCGATGGCCACGCCGCCCATCAGCCGGGTGCGCGTGAAGTCGAGGAGCAGGCGCGTGAGCCGCTCGATTCGCACCGCCGCGGTGGCGATGCGCTGGCTGGTGCGCCGCGCGTCCTCGGCGGTGCCGGACTCGGCCATGACCCGCGACCAGTTCATGATGGCGCCCAGGGGGCTCCTGATGTCATGGCTGACGATGCCCATCAGCTGCTCCTGGAACTCGGAGTGGCGGCGCGCCTCCTCCTCGGCCCACTTGCGCTGGGTGATGTCGCGGCTGATGCCGAACAGCCCCACCACCTTGCCGTCGCCGTCGCGCAGCACGCCCTTGGTGGACAGCCACACGCGCGGGCCCTCCACGCCCGGCTGCGCGTCCTCGTACGTGACGGTGCGGCCGAAGGCGAGCACCTCCCTATCGTTGGCGGCGTTGACGCGGGCGACCTCGGGCGCGAACAGCTCGTGGTCTGTGCGGCCCACCATCTGCTCCACCTCGTAGCCCACCGCGCGCGCGCCCGAGGCGTTGATGAGCTGGTAGCGGCCCTCCAAATCCTTCGTGTAGACGGAGTCCGTCGTCCCCTCGTGGATGGCGCGGAACACCTCGCTGGCGCGGCGCAGCTCCTCCTTCGCGCGCTTCTCCCCGCTGATGTCCCGGCAGTGGACCAACAGCCCCCCGGGCACCACGCGCGCGCGCACGTCGAACGTCGAGTCCCGCTCAGGCCAGCCGTGCTCGAAGCGCGTGGCGGGCTGCTGGGTGGCGGGCTGCTCGAAGCGCAGGTGGCGGCGCAAATCCAGCAGCTGGGGGCACGCGCGGCGCACGTCGTCGCCGACCGTGGCGGAGCCCTCCAGCAGCTCCGCCATGCGCGGGCTCAGGTAGGTGAAGCGCCAGCCGGCGTCGAGCGTGAAGAACGCATCCGGCAGTCCCTCCAGGAGCGCATGCAGCGGTACGCCGGCCGACGCCTCGGAGGGGAGGGCCGGGGGCGGGG
>NZ_SRLW01000022.1:0-53774 GCF_006518215.1 Myxococcus sp. AB025B | reverse complement strand
CCCCGCCACCGCGAGGTCGAGCAGATTCCCCGCGAGCACCGCCAGCCGGTCCACCTCGCGCCGCGCCTCTTCCAGCCCCACCCGCAGCTCCTCACGCGACCGCTCCCGTCGCAGCGCCAGGTCCATGCTCGTGCGCATCAGCGTCAGGGGTGTCCGCAGCTCATGGGCCGCGCCCGCGATGAGCCGCTCCTGCGCCTCACGCGCGCCCCGAAGACGCTCCGTCGCCTCCGCCAGCACGGCGCGCAGCTGTCCGATTTCATCACGCGCCGGGTCCTCCACCGGGGCATGGGAGAAGTCCCCTTCCCGCAGACGCCGCAGGTGCTGGGTGATGGCCACCAGCCTCCGCGCCAGCTTGCGCGCCTGCCAGGTCTGCACCACCAGCAAGGCCAGCCCCAACGACACCGCGAGGAAGAGCGCCAGCCGGTGGTACGTCCCCACCGAGCCATCCACCTGCCCCAGGGACGCCGACAGTCGCAGCGCGTACGGCGCGCCCTGCGGAGAGCGGACATCCACCTGCACCTCGCGCCAGCGCACCCCATCCGTTCCGATTCGCGTGACCAGTTGGGGCGGCGCACCGGGCGTACCAGGAACCCGTCTCGACCCGGACTCCTCCACCTGGAGCCCGGGCGGATAGCGCGCCACCAGGGCTCCATCCGGACCATGGAGATAGCCGTGCGGCGCGAAGGGGCGTACCTGCTCCAGCAACGGGGACACCGTCATGTGGAGGTGGGCCTTGCGCTCGGGCCCGTCGAAGAGGCTGGCGCTCTCCACCGCCGCCTGCGCCAGCAGCGCTCTGTCCAACGAGCGCTCCAGGTCGTAGCGGAACAGCCGCGCCGCGCTGCCCAGCGCGACCACCATCGCCAACGCGGGAACGAGCGCGCCCAGCAGCCACAGCCGCCGGGTCAGCGTCACGGGGGCACGGTCTCCGACACCGTCAGCTTGTAGCCCACGCCCCGCACCGCGCGGATGGCGACATCCGTGGCCGAGAGCCGCTCCAGCTTCGCGCGCAGGTAGCCGACATACACATCGAGCACGTTGCCATGGCCCTCGAAGTCCCGCCCCCACGCCTGCGCCAGCAGCCGCGCGCGCACCTGCGCCTCTCCGGGGTGCCTCGCCAGCGCGGAGAACAGCGCGAACTCACGGGCCGTCAGCGGCTCCTCGCGACCGGAGCGCCCCAGCACCCGCCGACGTGGATCCAACACCACCGAGCCCAGCCGCACCGGTCCATCCTCGGACTCCCCACGGCGGGCCAGCGCCTCCAGCCGGGCCAGCAGCTCCTCGAAATCGAAGGGCTTCACCAGGTAGTCGTCCGCGCCCGAGCGCAGCCCGGTGACCTTCTCCGGCGTGGTGCCGCGCGCGGTGAGCATCAGCACCGGCGTGCGCACCCCCGCGCCGCGCCAGTGCTTGAGCAAGGTGACACCGTCGACCTCGGGCAGCGCCCAGTCGAGGACGATGACGTCGAAGCCCTCCTCCCGGCCCCGCTCCAGCGCCTCACGTCCGCTGGTACAGACCGCCAGGCTGTGGCCTTCCTCCTCCAGCCCCCGCTGGAGCAACACCACCATCTTCACTTCGTCTTCGACGAGCAACAGTCGCATGTGCACGTCCCCCGCACACCAGAGCTTTTCACGCTCCGAGGGAACGGACCAGCGTCGTTCCCGTCACGACGAAGACGGGGGGACCTGAGCCGGCCGCAGCCCGTGGTCGACGAGGAAACCCCGCACGGCGTCGGCGATCTCCGCCCCGGCCTCCAGCAATCCCGCGTGCCCGGCGTCCTCCACCAGCATCCAGTGGGCATGTGGCAGCGCGTCACGCATGCGCACCATCTCCCGCAGCGGGACGAGGGTGTCATGACGCGCGGCGATGATCTGCGTGGGCACCTTCACCTGGGGCAGCACGTCCCAGGCGTGCCCCTCCGCGAACCCACGCAGCGTGTGCCAGTAGGCCTGGGGGCTCATCGTGCGCAGCGCGCGCAGGAACTCGTCGATGTCGTCACGCGGAGCCCGGGGTCTCAGCGCCCCCACCGCGCGGGCCAGCGGATACGCCAGCCGGCTGCCCAGGAATGCGCGCACCACGGGTGTCGCCAGAGGCACCGCGGGCGTCGCCAGGCGGAGGGCCTCGCGCGCCGTGCCCAGCAGCGCCCTCGCCGCCAGCCCCGCGTCCCCCGAGCCCGCCGCGCCCGGACTCCCAGCGATGAGCGTCATCGCCGGCACCAGGTCCGGACGGCGGCGATACAGCTCCAAGAGGACGCGCACGCCCATGGAGTAGGCCACCTGGTGCGGGGGCCGTCCGTCGCCGAGCGCCATCACCTCCTCCGTGACGCGCTCCAGGTCCCCCACGTGCACGGAGAAGTCGTAGTCGCCTCCGCGCGACTCCTCGCTGCCGCCGTGGCCCCGATAGTTCCAGTGCACCACCCGGTGGTCCTGCTCCAGGCTGGCGACGACGTGGCGCCAGAAGTTCTCCGAGGAGCCGATGCCATTGCTCAGGAGCACGGTGGCGCGCGGCCTGAGCGCCTCGTCCGAGGACTCCTCGAGCAGCTCCCCCAGGTGCGTATGCCAGGCCACCCGGGTTCCATCCGGAGCGACGACGAAGCGCGTGGTGCGACGGTAGGGCATGCCGCCCTCACCATGGAGCGAGGACGGCGAGCGCGCAAGCCGTGCGTGCCCCAGGCCCTTGTCGTCACACTCCTCCACCGCGGGCGTCCGAGGTATGAGGGCGCATGCTTCGTGAAGACGCGCAGGCGCTCGACCTCACCCCGGTGCTCGCGCACTACGCCGAGCATGGCTATGCCCGGCTGGGCAGGGTCCTGGACGAGGAGGGCCTCGTGGCCCTGCGCGAGCGGGCGGACGACCTGATGCTCGGCCGCGTGGTCTACCCCGGCATGTTCTTCCAGCCGGACGCCACCACCGGACGCTACGAGGACGCCCCCCTGGGCCTCGGCTGGCAGGGGCCCTCGCTGGACTACCGCAAGCTGGAGAAGCTGGAGAAGGACGCGCGCTTCCTCGCGTGGCTGGAGAATCCGCTGTTCGAGCGCATCGTCCGCGCGCGCATCCCCGGCGACGTCGTCCTGTACCGCGCCATCCTCTTCCACAAGGGCCAGGCCGGCGGCAGCAACCTGCCCTGGCACCAGGACGGAGGTCGGCTCTGGGGACTCACCCGGGAGCCGGAGCTCCAGCTGTGGACCGCGCTGGATGACGCCCCCGAGGACGGCGGCTGCCTGGAGGTGGTGCCCGGCAGTCACCGGCGAGGACTGGTGACGGAGCTGGGCGGCGTCATCCCTCCGGACCAGGTGGCCGCCGAGGACGCGGAGCGCCGGGCGGTGCCCCTCCCCGCGCTCGCGGGCGAGGTCATCCTGGTGCACAACCACCTGTGGCACCGCTCCGGCCGAGGCCGCCCCGGCCTGAGGCGCCGCGCGTTCTCCGCCTGCTACATGAGCGCGGACACCCGCTGCGTGCGCAAGAAGAAGGCGCCCCGCGTGTTCCATCCGCTGTTCCGCCACGGACGCGACTGAAGCGGCCTTCAGCCCACCAGGTGCAACGGCGGGGGACGTCCCAGCGCGCGCGCGCGGTGCCCCACCGGCAGGGAGACGCGGAAGGTGCTGCCCAGCCCCACCTCGCTCTCCACGGAGATGTCCCCGCCGAAGCCGGTGACGATGCCATGGCAGATGGACAGGCCCAGGCCCGTCCCCTCCCCCACGGGCTTGGTGGTGAAGAACGGGTCGAAGATGCGCGCGCACACCTCCGGCGTCATGCCCACGCCGGTGTCGCTCACCTCCACGATGACCCGGTCCCCCGAGGCGCGCAGCACCACGCGCACCTCGTTGTGCTCCGGCCTGCCCTCTGGAATCGCATGCGCGGCGTTGATGAGCAGGTTGAGGAACACCTGCCCGAAGCGCCCCTCGCTGCCCTCCACCGGAGGCACGTCCCCGAACTCGCGGATGATCTGCGCGCGCATCTTCAGCTCTCCGCGCGCCATGGTGATGGCGGACTCGAGCACCGCCTGCAGGTTGACGGCGGTGGCCACCTCGTCGTCCCCGCGCGAGAAGGTCCTCAGGTCCCGGACGATCTGCCGCACCCGGTGCGCGCCATCCACCGCCTCGCGCAGCACCTCCTCCATCTCGGACGTGCGCCCCGGGGGCAGCTCGCGCGTCACGTTCCGCAGCTCCACGGAGAGGAACGACAGGTTGGAGAGCACGAAGGCCAGCGGGTTGTTGATTTCATGCGCCACGCCCGCCGCCAGCGTGCCCACCGCGGCCAGCCGGTCCGACACGACGAGCTGCGCCTGCATCGCCTTGCGGTCCGTGACGTCCAGCGACACGCCCCCCAGGAGCCTCCGCCCCGAGCGGTCGCGCACGATGAAGCGGTAGGTGAGCCAGTGCCGCTCCGAGCCGTCCGGCGCGGGAATCATGCCCTCCGTCGCGCTGGGCTCCCCCGACGCGAGCACCGCCTGGTCCTCGCGCCGCACGTGCTCCGCGGAGGCCGCGGGCATCAGCCGCGCGTCGTCCATCCCCTCCACGTCCGCGCCATCGGCCAGGCCGAAGAAGCGACGATAGGGTTCGTTCACCCAGACACGGCGCCCCTGCGAGTCCTTCATGTACGCCACCGCGGGGCTGTGGTTCATGAAGGCCGCGAACAGCGCCTGGGACTCCTGCAGCGCCGCGAGCGCCGCCGCGCGCTCCTCCATCAACGCCTGCCTCGCCGCCGCCTCCGCCGCGTTCCCCATGGCCGCGCCCAACAGGCCCGCCATCAGCTCCAGCGTGCGCACGTCCCGGTCATCGAACGCGTTGGGCAGGTGCGAGGTCAGGTTCAGCGCCCCCACGGGCCGCGCCTCGCGCCACAGCGGGACGCAGACCATGGAGCGCGCGCCCACCTGCCGCGTGGCCGCCACGTTGACGCGCACGTCGTCCTCGGTGTCGTCGGTGCGCATCACCTCGCCGCGCAAGAGGCTGGTGCCGGTGAGGCTGCCCTCCACCTTCAGCCGGAAGCCCATGTGCCGCCGCAGGCTGCCGGTGGCCACCCGGTACTCCACGTAGCCATCCTCCAGCAGCGCCACCGCCGCGCCGTCCGCGCCGCACAACACCCGCGCGCGCTCGCACAACAGGCTCATCACCCCCGACAGGTCCAGCCCCGCCAGCGCCACGTCCGCCTGCGTCTGGATGATGGCGGCCAGCCGCTCCATCTCCCCACGCGCCGCGGCCTGGGTGCTCTGCATCTGCCGACGCCGCGCCGCCCGGCGCTCCAGCAGCAGCCGGCGCGCGCGCACCTCCACCGCGTGGAAGGGCGCCACGAGGAACTCCTCCACGCCCGCCGACAACAGCGGCGCGAGCGCCTCGTCCGTCGCCTCGTCCGCCAGCCCCAGCACCAGCGGATCCTCGGGCCTGGCGCGCCCACGCAGCGCATCCAGCCACCGGGCATCCGGCGCGAGCGACGCGGCCTCCACGATGAGCACGTCCACGTGGCCGTGCACCAGCTCCGCGTCCGCCTCCGCCGCCTCGCCCCGGATGAGCACGTCCTGCCCCTGACGTCGGAGCTCCTCCGCGACGGGATGCTGCGGATCCGCGCTGATGCACAGGTACCTCATCCGTTCGTTTCCACCTCGGCGAAGGTCCCTGACCGGCTTTGGAATGTTACAATCTAGCAGCAGGAGCAATCCACCGCGTCCGGTCCGACAGTGAGGGGCCGCGCCACCCCAGCAACCCTCCGCGGAAAAGAGGCCGTGCGTGCCGGGCAGTCCAGGAGTCGTCGTCGCCGAGCAACCCCACTACCTGCCCTGGGTGGACTTCTACGAGCAGACGGCGCGCGCGGACACGTTGCTGGTGCTCGACAACGTGCAGTGGCTCCGGCGTGGCTGGCAGCGCAGGACGCGCGTGGCGCTGCCCGCCAACGTGCCCACACCTCCGCCCACCGAGCCCGGCTTCCAATGGCTGTCCATTCCGCTGGAGGACCCACATCGCGACACACTCATCGCCGACCTGGCGGTGGACTCGCGTCAGCGCTGGGCGCGCAAGCACCTGGACACGCTGGTGACGCTGTACCGGCGGCGGCCCCATTTCGCCACCCAGGTGCTTCCGCTGCTGGAGCCCTTCTATGACGGCGTCGCGACGGAGGCGGGCCCCGGCTCGCTCCTGCGGGTGTTGCTCGCGAGCACCGCCCTCTTCCACGCGCCGCTGGGGCTGTCGCCGCGCATCCTGCTGGCCTCCACGCTGCAGAAGCAGGGCGACGAGAAGTCGGCGCGGCTGGTGGAGTACTGCCGACAGCTGAAGGCCCACACGTACTACTCGGGGCTGGGCTCGTCGCTGTACCTCCAGGTGGGGCTGTTCCGGAGCGCGGACGTGCGCGTGCTGTGGCAGCGCTTCCGCCACCCGCCCTACGAGCAGGGGCGCGACGGGAGGTTCGTGCAGGGGATGTCCATCGTGGACGTGCTGTCCAACGTCCCCGTGGACGAGGTGCGCCGGTGGTTGGAGCCCTCGCCGTGGGGCCCCTTCGCGCCGGCGCCCCCCTAAGGAGCGCTGAAGGGCCTTCAGCCCGCGGAGGCCGCGGTGGTCTCCGCGGGCTTGTCGAAGCGCACGAAGTAGCTGCGCACGGCGGCGTCCAGCAGCGCCGGGTCCAGGCGAGGCTCCTGCCCCATGTAATGGGACATGTCGATGACCTGGTCCAGCAGGTCGCGCGGCTGGCAGGCCGCGAAGGGCCGCTGGGTGGGCCGGTAGTGCTGCTCGATGAGGTAGTCGACCGCGTTGGCGTTGTAGGCCACGCCGCGCTTGCGACACATCACCTCGAAGATCTGATGGAACTGCTCCTCGTCCGGGCGCTGCACCTCCAGTTTGTAGCGGACGCGGCGCAGGAAGGCGTCGTCCACGAGCGCGCTGGGGTCCAGGTTGGTGGAGAAGGCGGCGAACACATCGAAGGGCACCTGCAGCTTCTTGCCGGTGTGCAGGGTGAGCATGTCGATGTCGCTCTCCAGCGGGACGATCCACCGGTTGAGCAGGTCCTTGGGGGAAACCTTCTGCCGGCCGAAGTCGTCGATGAGGAGCATCCCGTTGCTGGCCTTCATCTGGAACGGAGCCTCGTAGTACTTCACCTCCGGCGAGTACACGAGGTCGAGCATCTCCAGCGTCAGCTCACCGCCCACGACGACGAGCGGCCGGCGGCAGCGCACCCAGCGCCTGTCGTACGAGGGGGCCCCCTCCTCCTCCACGGGCTTGTGGAGGTTGCTGTCGAAGACGCGCACCACGAAGTCGTCGATGAGGATGGCGTGGGGGATGAAGATGTCCCCGTCGAAGCAGTTCACCATGCCCTGGCAGATGGCTGTCTTGCCATTGCCCGGCGGCCCGTAGAAGAAGATGGCGCGCCCGGAGTTCATCGCCGGACCGATGCCGTCGTAGATGTAGTCGCGGATGATGAGGTCGCCGAACTTGTCCTGCATCCGCGCGCGGGTGATGCGATTGCCGCGCACCGTCTGCTTCTTCACCGCCGCCACGTACTCCTGGAAGGGCACGGGCGCCGGGCCGTTGTAGCGATTGCGGTCCGTGATCTGCCGGAGCACGTCCGTCACGAAGGGCGTGAGCTGGTAGATCATCGTCGACTTGCCCACGCCGGACGCGCCGCCGCCGCGGATGTCCACGTACTTCTGGCGGCGCAGGCCCTCGATGATGTCGTCGACGATGGACGTGGGCAATTGCAGCCGGCTGGCCAGGTCCATGCCGCGCATCTCGCCGGCGAAGAACAGCGCCTTGAGCACCAGCTCCTCGACGAACGTGGCCGTGAGCCCCGTCTCGGACAGGTCGCGGGGCTGGGTGGGCCAGAAGCGGTCCGGAGCCCCGGGGCCACCCGACTCGAGCGCGCGACGGGAGCCGGTGACGGCGGACCGGCGCTCTGGGCCTGAATAGGCCGGAGGAGGCAACGTCCTGCGCTCGGCGCCCCCGAAGGCTCCTCCACCGCCCGGAGTCGCGGCCTGGGGACGGCGCTCCGGAGCCCCCGGGGCGGCCGAGGGAGGACGGCGGACGGCGCCCTCCTGGCTGGACACGATGACGGACGGCAGCGCGCCGGCCTGCGGGGGAGGACGGCGCTCGACGACCTGGCCCGGCTGCGCGGTGCGCCGCTCGGTGGGGAACTCCGGATCATCCGAGGGAGGCGGCTGGGGCCGCATGGGAGCACCGGGCCTGCGCTCGCCGAGCCCGGGGGACGCGCCGGCCAACGGGCTTCGGGCGCGCGGGGGTGAGCTGAGGACCGGGCTGGGGATGTCGGACTGCGCGGGCGTCTCCGTGGGGGTGGCGCTGCGACTCGAATCGTCGCTCGACTCACCCGCCGTCGGGGGGGACGGCCTCCTGAACAGGGTCATTCGGTGCTCGCTCCAGGGTGTTCGCCAGCGAGCCTACCCGAAATGACGGGGGACAACGAGGCGCCCCGGGCGTGGGCCCCAGGGGCCATGATGCGCGCGCCTCCCCACGGAGGGGGGCTTGTCGCCGGCGTGGACGCCGGCGCGGACCCGCCATTCACCCAGGAGCCACACCCTTGAAGCACATCCTGCCCCTGTTCACCCTGCCCCTGCTGTTCATCGCCAGCGCCGCCGCGGCCCAGGGCGCGCCGGTCATCTCCTTCCACGCCGACTGGACGCTCACCCAGTCCCGCACGCTGGTCGCGGGCGACGCGGTCCAGGTGACGTACGACACGAGCCGGCTGCCGCAGTGCCGGCTCACGCTTCCGGATGGCACGCCGGGCTGGAGCCTCACCGGCCACTACCGCGTCAACGGCGGCCCCGAGGGCAGCTTCGACGTCGCGGGCCAGCCCACCGCCGGCGCCCCGCCCGTGGTGTCGCTGCCCGCGGAGGGCTCGCTGGCGCTGTGGTTCCGCGTCTCGAGCCCCGGCTGCGAGCACTACGACTCCCACTTCGGCTCCAACTTCCAGTTCGCCGTGCGCGCGGCGGGCACCGCGCCGACGCCGACGTGGGTGTTCCAGGAGGGCTGGCTCGAGTACACGGTGGGCACCGTGAAGGCGGGACAGCCCTTCCTGGTGGACTACGACATCGACCGGCTGCCCGAGTGCCGCCTGCTCTACAACGGCGCGCCCACGTGGGAGGTCTGGGTGCACTACCGCTTCGACAACGGCGTCACCGGGAGCCAGAGCGTCACGCAGGTCAGCGGCTACTCGCGCTACGGCGTCCCGGTGACGCTCACCCCGCCCGCGGGCGCCCGCGCCGTGACGCTGTGGTTCGAGAACTGGGACCGCGGCTACTGCCGCCGCTGGGACTCCCTGTACGGACAGAACTACCGCCTCGCGCTGCAGCCGTAATCCCCTTCCCTCCGCCCCACCGAGATGACCCACGCGGTGGGGTGGACCCGGTTGCTTTTTGCGAGGCCCGGCGGTCAACTGCGCCGCTTTCCAACCAGGGGCCGGACGGCAACCGACATGTTCAATCAGACCCACAAAGCACTGGCACAGCAGCTCAAGCCCCTGGTGAAGTCCGCGGCCCGCAACTTCATCCATCGCCTGGAGCCCTGGCTGGGGCCGCCGCCTGCCGCGGCGGCGGTGCAAGCCGCTCCCGCCCCTGCTCCCGACCTCACCAGCGCCGTCTGGACGCTGCCGGACAGGCCCCTGACGGTGTCGCTCCCGCCCATCGCGGAGCTGCTCCGCGAGAAGCACGGTGGCGAGCCGCTCACCCTGGTCGCCAAGGGCCTCTTCGGCGACGACGGCACCGTCCAGACCGGCCTGCTCCAGGCGCTCTCCGAGGAGCAGCTCCAGGCCTACGTCGCGGCGGACACCTCCCCGCTTCCTCCCATGCAGGAGCGCGCCCACTACTTCGGCGAGCAGCACGTCAGCTACTGGCTCAACGGCCTGAGCGACTACCTGTTCCTGAAGGGCCTGCTGAAGTCCGCGGGCATCGACCCGGACGGACACTTCCGCTTCCTCGACTTCGCCTGCTCGTCGGGCCGCGTGCTGCGCCACTTCCTCGCGCACGCCCCGAAGGCGGAGATCTACGGTTCGGACATCTACTCGAACGCCATCCGGTGGATGAACCGGTACCTGTCACCCAGGGGCTTCTTCTTCCAGACCGCCATCGTCCCGACGCTGCCCATCCCCGACGCGTCCATCGACCTCATCTTCTGTGGCTCGGTCTTCACGCACATGGATGAGTTCGAGGAGTCGTGGCTGATGGAGTTCCGCCGCGTCCTCAGGCCGGGCGGCGTCGCGTTCATCTCCCTGCACACGGAGCGCACCTGGGACGCCATGGCCCGGGACGCGGAGCACCCCATCCGCCGGCACCTCCTCGACCACCCGTATCGGAGCCTGGAGTCGGACACCCAGCCCGTGCCCTCGGCGTGGTTCGACCAGCAGATGCCGTCCGAGCGGGTGGTGCTGCGCTACATGCCCTCGCCCTTCCACAACATCCACACCTTCTACAAGTCGGACTACATCCGGACGAAGTGGGCGCGCTTCTTCGACGTCCGCGAGCTGCTCCAGAAGGTCCACGGCGCACACCAGGACGGTGTCGTGCTCATCAAGCGCTAGGCGGCGCTCGCGCGCCCGGGGACCCGGTCGGCGCCCGCTCGTGGAGGAGCCGGGCGCCGACGCGTGGTGAGTCAGAGCGCCAGGCTCTTCTCGATGTCCGCCAGCTTGAAGCGCGCCATCGCCAGGTTCGCGTTGGCGCGGTTCAGCGCGAGGTAGAAGAACAGACCGTCACGCGTCGAGAGCGGCCGGATGATGTGGTACTGCTCGCCGAGCGTGATGAGGATGTCCTCGATCTTGTCCTTGATGCCGATGACGCTCATCGCCTTCATCTTGGCGCGCACCACCTCGGTGTTCGCCGCGGCCGCCGTCTCGATGTTGAAGGCCGCGGTGCCGCCCTGGGAACCCAGACACATGCCGCTCTTCGCATCCACCAGGCACGCAGCGAACGCGCCTTCGATCTTCAGTGTCTCTTCCAGGGTCTGCTTCACGTTCGCCATGACTTCTCTTTCGACTGGGGGGTGGGTGGGGTGCTGCTCGACAGGGTGCACCAGCTCCTCCAGCGTGAACGTCAGCTGGCTGGAGTAGGTGCGAGGTTGGGGAACGAAGAGCGCCTGCGCATCCGGCACCGCCAGCAGCGCCTGGACGTGACCGGCCATGTGCTCGCGCAGCAGGTCGCGCAACGTCTCGCGCGGTACCAGCCCCCACGACACCAACACCTCGCAGAAGTTGCCGCCACTCTTGCGACACTCCGCCATGACCTGCTCGACGTCGTCGCGCGTGACGAGCTGCTGGTGGATCAACACGGACGAGAAGTTCTGCACCCCGGGCCCGTTCAGGACCGCCCAGGCCACCTTCTGTCCGACGATGAAGATCCGCCCGGAGATGCTGGCGGACTTCACCACCACCTCACCTCCCTGGTGGCTCTCCAGGGCCTCATGAAGCACGGTGCGCAGCACAGGACGTGAAACCTGGGTCACCGTTCGGGATGCTGGTTCCATGGAGTGGGTCCGGGACGCACCAAGTGTACTGCTCTGCATATTCGTCGCTCTGCGGGCAACTATATCCAGCCTCCCCGCAATATCGCAACCCGACTGCATTTTTCGCGGAAATCAGGCGATCTGGGTTCACCCCGCCCCAGACTCGGAGCGGATCCGACCCATCGCAGAGATCAACGAGGTTGGGAAGGAAATTTCCCGTAAGAACACATACGCAGAGTATGCCTCGGCGCCGCCCAACCCAGGAGGCATGGGCCGGGCTCACGGGAGCCGACAGCCTGCCTGCTTCCCCACCATTCCCGACGCGGCCCCCTGCGTGGATTGCTCGATCATTGACAGTCGGCCCCTGAGTGACGCCGGGGTCGTGTGCAATCCATGCCGGCTGTCCGCGAGGCTTTCCGGTCATGAATGACATCCACTCGTTGCGGACCCATCTGGCCTTGAATGGCCGGATGCGGCTGGAGTTCCACGCCGCCCTGTCACGGTTCTTCAAGGAGCAGGGGGTCCCGCTCGACGAGCGGCTCCTCGACTCCGCCACGCTGGCCACCGAGGAGGAGCTGATGGCGCGCTCGCTGGCGGCGGCCTCCCCCACCCCGAGCGCCCAGCCCCATGCCGCGCCCTACGCGATGAACGCCTACGCCGGCGCGTACCCGTCCTATTGGGGCTGGATGCCGACCTGGTACGCCTATCCCTACGCCTCCTACTACCTGACCCCGGGACGCTGATGGGCGCGCTCACCCCCGTGGAGGGTGCGGGCGGCATCCTCGAGTTCCCTGACGCGCTGACGGACACGAAGGCCCTGCTGGAGCTGGCGCGCGAGCCCGACGGCTGGCAGCCCACGGCGAACGCGTCCGTCACGGACAAGCACGCGAACATGCGCACCCTGGAGATGACGCTCCCGGCGCTCGCGCCCTTCCGCGCGCTGGTGGAGGGCGCGCTGCTCGACGCGGCGAACGCGCGCTGGAGTCTGTCGTTGCGCGAGCACCTGCCCCAGGCGCACCTGGTCCGCTACGAGCCCGGGCAGATGTACCCGCCACACTTCGACCACCTGGGCACCCCGGAGCGCTTCTTCACCGTCATCGGGTACCTCAACGACGACTACCAGGGCGGCGCCACCGTGTTCCCGGACCTCGCCCTGCGCATCGAGCCGCGCGCGGGGAAGGTCGCCGTCTTCCCCTCGCACTACTGTCATTACCCGGCGGACGTCACCTCCGGCACCAAGTACGTGGCCGTCACCTTCCTGCTGGGAAGGCGCCCCGGCCCTCGCGTGTTCCGCGCGCAGCCCCCCCGGCCCTGAAGCCGACGCACGCTATGACTCCAGGACCTCCGGCCCCCGGAAGTCCCGGTCATGCCCCAGCGACGGGAGCGCCCGGCGCGCCTCCTCCACGCGCGCCAGGTCGATCTCCGCCGTCACGAAGCCCGCCGAGTCCCCGCCCGCGTCCGCCAGCACCTCGCCCCAGGGGCTCACCACCAGCGAGTGCCCGTACGTGCGCCGACCTCCCGCGTGGAGCCCCACCTGCGCGGGCGCGAACACGAAGCAGCCGGTCTCGATGGCGCGAGCCCGCAGCAGCACGTGCCAGTGCGCGCGGCCCGTGGGCACGGTGAAGGAGGACGGCAGCGTCAACAGCGTCGCGCCCGCACGCGCCAGCGCGCGCTGCAGGTGTCCGAAGCGCATGTCGTAGCAGATGCCCATTCCCAGCCCACCCCAGGGCGTGCGGGCCACCACCGCGCGCTCGCCCGGCCTGAAGACAGAGGACTCGCGGTAGCGCTCACCGTTGGGTAACTCCGCGTCGAACATGTGAATCTTGTCATACCAGGCCACCACCCGGCCCTCCGGGTCGATGACATAGGAGCGGTTGGCGCACCGCTCGCCCTCCACCTTGACGTGGAGGGAGCCAATCAAAAACCAGACACCGTGTTCCCGCGCCAGGCCCTTCGCCGACATCAGCCCGGGGTGGTGCTCCTCTGCCACCACCTTCGACAATGTATCCTCGTGGTTTGCCCCTAGGAGCGTGGAGTTCTCCGGCGTCATCACAAAGTTCGCGCCGGCCGCCAATACCTTGCGCGCCTGCTCCTCGATGAACGAAATATTTGGCGCCATTTCATTGCGCGCATTCACCTGGATGAGGCCGACGATGAGCTTCGACATGTCTCTCTTGGCTCCTTGACCAATAACGCGGTTGTCTTTATATACCGGCTTTCGGAAAGGGGCTTCGTTCCGCTATGTCCAACGCACTCGACGTGGACGGCCTGGAGGGCGACGCTCGGGAGGGCAAAGCCAGACGCCTGGCGATTGAGAGCCCCTTCCTCCGTCGGATGCAGCGCAGACACTTCTTCCTGTTCAACGTGGGCCCGTTGCTCGGGACGCTCGCGGCGGTGGGCTGGGCCTTCGTGCGGCCCATCGGCGCGCTGGAGCTGGGGTTGTTCGGGGTGATGTGGCTCATCACCGGGCTGGGTGTGTCGGCGGGCTACCACCGCTTCTTCACGCACCGCTCCTTCAAGGCGCCCACGCCCGTTCGCGTGGCGCTCGCCATCATGGGGAGCATGGCGGCGCTGGGGCCCGTCATCTCCTGGGCGGCCATGCACCGGCGTCACCACCGGCTGGCGGACCGCCCGGGGGACATGCACTCGCCCAACCTGCACGGCGCGGACTTCGGGGGCCGGGTGCGCGGGCTGGTCCACGCGCACTTCACGTGGATGCTCCAGCACGAGTATCCGAACATCGTGCACTACGTGCCCGACCTCCTGGAGGACCGGGCCATCGTCCGCGCCTCGCGCCACTACCAGACGTGGGTGGTGCTGGGGCTCGTCGTGCCGACGGCCATCGGCGCCCTGGTGACGCGGACCTGGGAGGGCGCGCTCGCGGGCTTCCTGTGGGGTGGCGTGGTGCGGATGTTCGTGGTGGCGCAGTCCATCTCCGCGCTGAACTCCATTCTCCACACGCTGGGCTCCCGGCCCTTCCAGCTGAAGGACAACAGCCGCAACAACCCGTTGTTGGGGATGCTCATCTGGGGCGAGGGCTGGCACCACAACCACCACGCCTTCCCCCGGTCCGCCTCGTTCGCCCTCGCCTGGTACCGGGTGGACCTCTCCTACTGGTTCATCCGCCTGCTCGAGAAGCTCGGGCTGGCCACGCACGTCATCGTCCCCACGCCGGAGCAGAAGGAAGCACGCCGCGCCCGCGCGGCCATCAAGGACAGCAACGCCCACCTACAGAGGAACGAAGCGACCCATGGAAGCCAAGGCTCATGACGCGGCGTCGATTCAGTCGTGGTGCATCAACTACGTGGCGAGGATCCTCGACACGCCTCCATCCCGCATCGACCCCAACGTGGAGGTGGAGCGGCTGGGCCTGGACTCGTCCACGGCCGTGGCGTTGATCATGTCCCTGGAGGAGCACCTGGGCATCGAGCTGATGCCGGAGCTGCTCTTCGAGTACCCCACCCTCGCGTCCATCTCCAAGCACCTGGCCACGAAGCTGCCCTCGGCGGCGGGAGGCGCGTGATGGGCAGCCCGGCTCGGGTGGACGAGGCGCCCACCGGCACCGCCGCGGCGCTCCGGGAGCGCGAGGGCGACAAGTACGGCGGCTCACAGGAGGGCATCCAGGCGCACTACGACCACGACGCGCGCTTCTGGGAGCTGGTCCTCGGTCCGACGATGACCTACTCCTGCGCGCTCTTCGAGGACCCGGACGAGCCGCTGGAGCGGGCGCAGATCCGGAAGATCGACTGGCACCTGGCGAGCGCCAACGTGGCCAACGCGCGCACGGTGCTCGACGTGGGGTGCGGCTGGGGCTCGGTGCTGCGGCACACCTCCGCGCGTCCCTCCGTGGAGCGCACGGTGGGCCTCACGCTCAGCCCGCTGCAGGCCGACTACCTGCGCTCGCTGAACCTGCCCCGGGTGGAGGTCCGGGTGGAGAACTGGGCCACGCACGAGCCCGCCCGCCCCTACGACTCCATCATCTCCGTGGGCGCGCTGGAGCACTTCGCCAAGCGCGAGGAGACGCCCGAGGAGAAGGTCGCCGTCTACGCGGACTTCTTCGCGCGCTGCCACAAGTGGCTCACGCCGTCCGGGCGCCTGTCCCTGCAGACCATCGCCTTCGGGGACATGCGGCGCGAGGACGCCAGCGACTTCATGAACCGGGAGATCTTCCCGGACTCGGACCTGCCCTTCCTCGGAGAGATTGTCGCCGCGGCCGAGGGGCTGTTCGAGATCGTCGCCTTCCGCAACGACCGGCTCCACTACGCGCGCACGTATGATCGGTGGGCCACCAACCTGCGCCGCCACCGCGCGGAGGCGGTGAAGCTCGTCGGCGAGGAGACGGTGGCGCGCACGGAGCGCTACTTCAAGCTCACCTCCATGGGCTTCCGCCTGGGCAAGCAGCACCTGCTGCGCTTCATGCTGCGGCCCATCTCGCCCCACTGGTCCGTCAACGGCACCGACCACTGGGGACCCCGGGGCGCCTGAGCCATGTCCATCCACTCACCCTGGCTGCGCCACGCGGAGGGCACGGCTCCGCCCTCGGCGCGCCTGCTGTGCCTGGGCCACGCGGGCGGCGGCGCCTCCAGCTTCAATGGCTGGCGCGCCGTCCTGCCCGACTGGCTGGAGCTGGTGAAGGTCCAGCTCCCAGGCCGCGAGGACCGCAGGGACACGCCGCCGTGTGAGCGGGTGGAAGAGGTCCTGCCTCCGTTGTTCGCCCAGGTGCGCGCGCTGCTGGACCTGCCCCTGGTCATCTACGGGCACAGCATGGGCGCGCTCATCGCCTTCGAGCTGGCGAGCGAGCTGCGTCGCCAGCAGGAGCCCCCGCCGCTGGCGCTCTTCATCTCCGGCCGCCGCGCGCCGCACAAGCCCCTGCGGCCCGCGCACGAGCTGCACACGCTGCCGGAGCTGGCGCTGGTGGACCGGCTCCACGCGCTGGGCGGCATCCCCCCGGGGCTGCTCGGCACCGCGAAGCGCCGCGAGTACTACCTGCCCACCATCCGCGCGGACCTCGCCCTGTCGGACGAGTACGCGTACCGGCGCGAGCCTCCGTTGCCGTTCCCGCTGCACACGTTCATCGGCGAGCACGACAACCTGGTGGTCCGCGAGGACTGGGAGGCCTGGTCCGAGCTGGCGGGCGGCACCTTCACCCGGCGGGTGCTCCCGGGCGGCCACTTCTTCGGCAAGGAGGGCCAGGCCGTGCTCATCACCTCCATCGTGGAGGGCGTCCGCGCGACGCTGTCCGCGTCCACTCCCACGCCTCTGAGGTCCGCATCATGAAGCTCATGCGCGCCGCCTTCGCGGAGGCCATCGGCGAGCCCCTGAAGCTGCGCGAGGTCCCCATCCCCGAGCCCGGCCCCGGCGAGGTGCTGGTGCGAGTCGCCGCCAGCGGCGTGTGCCACACGGACGTGAGCATCCTCGACGGCGAGTGGCCGATGAAGAAGCCCCGCTTCCCGGTGGTGCTGGGCCACGAGGCCACCGGCTACGTCGCGGGCCTGGGCGAGGGCGTGCGCTCGCACAAGGAGGGAGACCGCGTCGGCGTGTTCTGGCTGAACTCCGCCTGCGGCGCGTGCGAGGACTGCGCCACCGACCACGAGCCCTTGTGCGTGCGCCAGGTGGGCACCGGCTACAACGTGAACGGCACCTACGCGGACTACTGCGTGGTGTCCGAGTCCTTCGCCGTGCCGCTGCCGGACGGGCCCTCCCTGGAGGAGCTGGCGCCCATCCTGTGCGCGGGCGTGACGAGCTACAAGGCGCTGAAGACGCTCGGCGCGCGGCCGGACTCGTGGGTCGTCGTCTCCGGCGTGGGCGGCGCGGGGCACCTGGCCATCCAGTACGCGACGGCGCTGGGGTTGAAGGTCGCCGCCGTGGACGTGAGCGCGGAGAAGGCGGCGCTGGCCGAGTCGCTCGGGGCGAGCTTCACCGTCAACGCGGAGAAGGAGTTCCCCGTCAACCGCATCGTCCACCGCACCGGGGGCGGCGCGCATGGCGTGGTGGTCACCACGGGCGCGGCGAAGGCGATGGAGCAAGGCGCGCGGATGCTCCGGCGGGCCGGGACGCTGATGGTGGTCGGCGTGGCGCCGGAGCCCCTGCCCCTGTCCGTGTTCGACCTGGTCATCAAGGGCCTGTCGGTGCGCGGGACGCTCATCGGCACCCGGCAGGACGTGCGCGAGGCGCTGGCGCTGGTGGCCGCCGGCAAGGTGCGGCCGCTGGTGGAGAGCAGGACGCTGGACGACGTCAACGGCGCCATCACCGCGCTGCGCCAGCGGCAGGTCCAGGGACGCCTGGTGTTGAGGATGACGTAGCACGCGGAGGAGCCCCATGGCCCACGTCGAGCAGGTCGCAGGCAAGCGGGACAAGAAGGCGGTGAGCAGCCCGTATCTGCACAAGCTGCAGCGCCGCCACTTCATCCTCTTCGACATCCTCCCCACGCTGGGCACCGTGGGCGCGCTGTGGCTGGCCTTCACCGTCCGGCCGCCCACGGCTCTGGACCTCACCCTGTTCGCGGTGATGTGGGCGCTGACGGGCTTCTCGGTCAGCATCGGCTTCCACCGGCTGTTCACCCATCGCGCCTTCAAGACGAGCACGCCCGTGCGCGTGCTGCTCACCGTCTTCGGCTGCATGGCGGCGCGCAGCTCCATGATCACCTGGACGTCGCAGCACCGGCGCCACCACGAGCTGGCGGACCACGAGGGCGACGTGCACTCGCCCAACCTGTTCGGCCAGACGTGGCGCCTGCGCCTCAAGGGCCTCTGGTACTCGCACTTCAGCTGGATGCTCAAGCACGAGTACCCCAACGTGGTGCACTACGTGCCGGACCTGCTGGCCGACAAGGCCATCATGAAGGCGGACCGGGGCTACCTGCGCTGGGCGGTGCTGGGGCTCGTCCTGCCCGGCGTCATCGCCGGCGCGCTGACGCAGAGCTGGCTGGGTGCGCTCACCGGCTTCTTGTGGGGCGGCGTGGTGCGCCAGTTCGTGGTGGCCCAGCAGGTGTCCGCGCTCAACTCGCTGACGCACATGTTCGGCACGCGGATGTTCAAGATGAAGGACAACCACAGCCACAACAACGCGCTCTTCGGCCTCATCACCTGGGGCGAGGGCTGGCACAACAACCACCACGCGTTCCCGGACTCGGCCAACTTCGGGTTCCGCTGGTACCAGCTGGACCCGGGCTATTGGATCATCCGCGTCATGGAGGCGGTGGGGCTCGTCTGGGACGTGAAGCGTCCGGACGCCGAGCGCATCGCCGGCCGCATCCAGCGCCTGGAGGCGCTCGACGAGCCCGCCGCCGAGCCCACCGCTGGCGCCCGGATGCCGGGCTGAGTCCCCTCTTCCCCACGCTTTGCTTGCGCGAGGCTTCCATGCAGACCCGCTACCCCTCCCTCGTCACCGCGCTGCGCACCCATGCCTCCGACCACCCCGAGGACCGCGCCTACGTCTTCCTCGGCGAGCGCGGGGAGGAGGCCGCCGTCCTGACGTACGCGGAGCTGGACCGACGCGCCACCGCGCTCGCCAGGGTGATGGCCACGAAGGCGGGCCCCGGTGAGCGCGCGCTCCTGGCCTTCCCTCCGGGCCTGGAGTTCCTCGTCGCCTTCTTCGCCTGCCAGTACGCGGGCATCGTGGCGGTGCCCACCATCCTCCCGCGCCAGATGCGCCTGCGCGACTCCAGCATCTCCATCGTCGAGGACTGCGCGCCCAGGCTCGGCCTCACCACCGCCGCGGCCCGCGAGGCCGTGAGCGCCGCCTACGCGCAGGTGCCCGCCGCCCGGAGCATGGAGTGGCTGGGCGTGGAGGCGAACGCCACCGACGACAGCGGGCCGCCGCTCGCGGTGAGGGAGCCGGACCCGAACGCCATCACACTCCTGCAATACACGTCCGGGTCCACGTCGGCGCCCAAGGGGGTGATGGTCAGCCACGGCAACCTGTGCGCGAACGTGGAGATGATCAGCCAGGGCGGCGACCTGTGGCGCCACGCGACGCGCGTCGGGTGGATTCCGATGTACCACGACATGGGGCTCATCTTTAACGCCCTCCAGGGCGCGTACGTCGGCGCGCAGTGCGTGCTGATGTCGCCCCAGGCCTTCGTCGCGCATCCGCTGTCGTGGCCTCGCGCCATCAGCACGTACCGGGCGGAGATGGCCATCGCGCCGAACTTCGCCTACGACCTGTGCCTGGAGAAGTACGACGCGGAGCGGATGAAGGGCACGGACCTGTCGTGCTGGGAGCTGGCGCTCAACGGCGCCGAGCCCGTGCGCGCCAGCACCATCACCCGCTTCGCGGAGGTCTTCGCCGCCCACGGCCTCCCCCGCTTCTCGCCGCGCCCCACCTACGGCATGGCAGAGGCCACCCTTCAAATCTCCGTGGGCAAGCGCGGCAGTCCGCCCCGGCTGTGGAACGTGGGGCGCGAGTCACTGCAGAAGGATCGCGCGCTGGCGCCCGCGCCCGGTGAGCGCTCGCAGGACCTGGTCGGCTGCGGCAGGGCCCTCACCGGCGAGAAGCTGGCCATCGTCGCGCCCGACTCGCACCAGCGGCTTCCCCCCGGGCACGTGGGGGAGATCTGGGTGCACGGCCCCAACGTCGCGCACGGGTACTGGCAGAAAGCGGACGCCACGCGGGAGATCTTCGAGGCCCGCATCGTCGGCGAGGACGGCGCCACGTGGCTGCGCACCGGGGACCTGGGTTGCATGGACGACACCGGCGAGCTGTTCATCACCGGTCGTCTCAAGGACATCCTCATCATCCGGGGCTCCAACTTCTACCCGCAGGACCTGGAGCTGACGGCGGAGAAGAGCCACCCCGCGATCCGCCGCGGACACTCGGCCGCCTTCACGCTGGAGGGCTCCCAGGAGCAGGAGCAGCTGGTCATCGCGTGTGAGGTGCGCGAGGACCAGATCGCCGGCCTGGACGTGGCGGACGTCGTCGGCGCGGTGCGACGCGCGGTGGTCCACGAGCATGAGCTCACCACCTACAAAGTGCTGCTCACGACCTCCGGGGCAATACCGCGCACCACCAGCGGGAAGATACGACGCAAGGCCACCCGTGAGCTCTGGCAGAAGGAGCAGCTGCCCCTCGTCGGTCAGAGCTAGCGGGAGGAGGATGGCATGGGAGCGATTCGACGACTGGAGCCCACCGACCTGCCCGCCGCGGTCCGCATCTGCAACGCGGAGATTGCGCGAGGGGGCTCCACCTGGGGACCGGTGGAGCTGACCGCCGACCAGCTGGGGGCGCGGCTCTCCGGCGGGCCCCGGCCGCTGGAGTCCTGGGTGTGGGAGGACACGCCGGGCGAGCTGGCGGGCTGGGGCGCGCTGACCAGCCACACGCAACGCGACATCTACGACACCATCGCGGAGGTGGCGCTCTTCGTCGATGAGCCCAAGCGCCGCCATGGCATCGGCCGGGAGCTGGCGCAGCACGCGCTGGCCCGGGCACGCGCGCTGGAGCTGCGGGCGCTGGTGGTGCTCGCGCAGCCCACGCCCGCGTTCCTCATCGCGTGGTGTGTGCGCCAGGGCTTCCGCAACGTGGGCTGGCTCAAGGGCGTGGTGCCCGTGGGCGCCGAGTGGCGTGACACCCTCGTCTTCCAGAGGACGCTGACATGATGAGGCCCGCCGAGGAGCGAGACGCGCCCGCGCTGGCGCGCATCTACAATCAGGCGATGAAGCCGGGCATCTACGCCGTCCCGGTGAACAAGCCCGTCACCGCCGAGGACCGCGTCGCGTGGCTCAAGCGCTTCCAGGCGCCCTTCGGCGCGTGGGTCTACGAGACACCGTCCGGTGACGTGCAGGGCTGGTGCTCGCTCATCCCCTTCGCCGTCCGGCCGTCCTACCCGGGCATCGCGGAGATCTCCGCGTACGTGGACGAGACGCATCGCGCGAGCGGCATCGGCGGCCTGCTCCTGGCGTGCCTGGTGTCCGAGGCCCGCAAGCGCGGGCTGCGCTCGCTGGTGTCGCTGGCGTTCGAGAAGAACGTGGTCAGCATCTCCGGCTGTCTGCAGGCGGGCTTCCGGCCCATGGCCCTGCTGCCGGGCGTGGCGACCTTCGGCGACCACTTCGAGAACGTGGCGTGGATCCAGAAGGACCTCCTGGAGGAGGACCCGCCCGCGCTGCGTCACCTGCTGGAGAAGGTTCCATCGAGTCGAGGAGGCGCACGGTGATTCGTTTCGAGGAGACCTTCGTGGGTGACGAGCCGCTGCCCCGGGTCTGGCGCATCACCCAGGGACAGGACGCCTCGCGCGAGCAGATGGTGGACTGGCTGCGCGAGCACAAGGGCGCGCTCAACGCCGCCCGGGACAGACATGGCGCGGTGCTGGTGCGCGGCTTCCAGGCGCTGGACTCCGCGCCGGCCTTCGCGGACGTGCTGGGCGCCATCGCCAATGACTTGATGGAGTACGTGGGCGGCACGGCGCCGCGCAAGGTCGTCCACGGCCGCGTCACCACGGCGTCCGGACTGCCGGGGACGCACTCGCTCGCGCTGCATCAGGAGATGGCCTACCAGGCCAGCCGCCCCGACGCGCTGGCGCTGTTCTGCGAGGTGCCCCCCGACGAGATGGGCGAGACGCCGCTGGCCGACGCGCGGAAGGTGACCGAGCGGCTGGACGCGGGCGTGCGCGCGCGGTTCGACGCCCAGGGGGTCGGCGTGCGGCGCGCCCTGCGCAGCCCGTCCACCGGCGAGGAGAACAGCATCCCCCGTCCCTGGAACCAGGTGTTCCTCACCACGGACCGGGACGAGGTGGAGCGCATCGCGCGCGAGAAGGAATGGAAGGTGGAGTGGCGCCCGGACGAGTCCATGCTGCTGTGGCAGCAGGTGCTCCCCGCCTTCAAGGCCCACCCGCGCACCGGGGAGCGCGTCTGGGCGAACCAGGTCCACTACCACATGCCGGAGTGCATGGTGCGCTGGGCGCTGCGCGATGGCCGCTCCGCGGACGCGGCGGACCTGCGGCGACAGATGGCCGAGACGCCGGAGCTGATGGACCACTGCTTCCACCGCGACGGCACCCGCGTGTCCGCCGAGGACGCGGAGCACGTCTGGGACGTGCTCGAGCAGTCGGAGGTCCCCCTGCGTTGGGAGCGCGGTGACGTGCTGCTGCTCGACAACGTCCTGGCCATGCACGGCCGCCGCCAGTACCGGGGGCAGCGCCGCATCCTCGTCGGGATGATCAAGGACTGACGATGCCTCCCTCCTTCTCCCATCTGGTGGCCTCGCTGAACCTGTCGCAGCCCTTCCCGGGGCGGCGGGAGCTGGAGCGCAAGCGCGGGCGCCCCTACCGGGTCCGGCTGGGCGCCAACGAGTGTCTGTTCGGCGTGTCCCCCGCCGTCTCGCGGGTGCTGGCCACGCGCGGCGGCGAGCTGCCCTACTACTCGGACCCCGCGCAGCTCGAGCTGCGGACGGCGATTGCCCAGGGCCGGGGCCTGACGCACGAGCACGTGGTGGTGGCGGAGGGAATCGAAGGGCTGCTCGGCCTCTTCTCGCGGGCCTACCTGGACCAGGGCGACACCGCGGTGACCTCGCTCGGCGGCTACCCCAGCTTCGACTACTACGTGCGCGGCTGTGGCGGGCGGCTGGTCCACGTGCCGTACACGCGCGCCGGATGGAACGACCTGGACGCGCTGGTCGACGCCGCGCGACGACAGCGCGCGAAGCTGCTGTATCTGGCCAATCCGGACAACCCCACGGGCACGCACCATGGCCCCGCGGAGCTGGAGCGGCTGCTGGACCAGCTCCCCGAGGAGTGCCTGCTGCTGCTCGACGAGGCCTACGTCGAGTTCGCGGACCCGGGCAGCGTGCTCCCCTTCACGCGCAGCCGCCCCAACCTGGTGCGGCTGCGCACGTTCTCCAAGGCCCATGGCCTGGCGGCCGCGCGCGTGGGCTATGCGCTCGCGTCCCCCGAGCAGGTGTCGACGCTGGACCGCATCCGTCAGCACTTCGCGGTGAGTCAGCTCTCCCAGGAGCTGGCGCTGGCGGCCTGGCGGGACGTCGACTTCCTGGGCCAGGTGATTGGCGCGACGCGCGAGGGACGGGAGCACTACGCCGAGCTGGCCCGGCGCGTGGGCGCGACGGCGCTCCCCAGCTCCGCCAACTTCGTGAGCTTCGACTTCGGCGGAACCACGCGGGCCCGAGCGGTCGCGCGCTGGCTGGACGAGAAGGACATCCTCGTGCGCCATCCCTCGGAGCCCTTCGGTCAGCTCGTGCGAATCACCGTGGGGCCGCTGGCGGCCCGCGAGCTGCTGGCGGAGGCGCTCGCCTCCGTCCCGAATCCCTGACGCGCCCGCTCACTCCGGGCGGTGGAGCTCGAACACCTTGCCCGGATTGAGGATGCCATGCGGGTCCAGGGCGTGCTTGAGCACGCGCATCACGGCCAGCTCGGCCTCGCTCCGCGAGCGCCACAGGTGCCCCTTCTTGAGCAGCCCGATTCCGTGCTCCGCGGAGACCGAGCTCGTCTGCCGCTCCAGCGTCCCATAGACGATGTCGTCGACGTCGCCGTGCGCGTCCGAGCCTCCCGCGCCGATGGACAGGTGCAGGTTCCCATCCGCGAGGTGTCCGAAGACATGGCAGTGGTGCGCGGCGCCGAAGCGCTCCGCGAGCCGCGCCTTCACCCGCGCGACATAGTCCTCCATCGCGTCGAGGGGCAGGCTGACGTCGTAGGAGAAGACGGGGCCGGTGCGCTTGAGCGGGTCCAGCTCCTCGCGCAGGCTCCACATCTCGCGGCGCTGCGCGGCGCTGGTGGCCACCGCCGAGTGGGCGAGGAGCCCCTGCGCCTGTGCCTGGGCCAGGGCCGACAGCAGCGTCTCGCCGCCCTCCTCCGCCCGGGGCCCCATGGTCTCCACCAGCACGTAGTACTCACACCCCGCGGGGAGGATGGGCCGGCCACGCGAGGGAGGCGTGGTCATCAAGTCGTAGAACGAGCGCCACATCACCTCGAACGAGGTGAGCTCGCCCTGGAGGCTCGCCTCCATCACCCCGAGGAAGCGGGCCAGGCGCTCGAAGCCGTCCACCGCCACCAGCGCCGTGTGGTGCCCCCGGGGCAGCGGCCGCAGCCGCAGCACCACCCGCGTCACCAGGCCCAGCGTGCCCTCCGAGCCGATGAACAGGTGCTTCAGGTCATAGCCCGCGTTGTTCTTGAGCATCTTCCCGCGCGAGTCCACCACGGTGCCGTCGGCCAGCACCGCCTCCAGGCCCAGCACCGCCTCCCGCATCATCCCGAAGCGCAGGACGCGCGTGCCGCCCGCGTTCGTGGCCACGGTGCCTCCCACGGTGGCGCTGCCGCGAGCCCCCAGGTCCACGGGCACCATCAACCCCACCTCCTCCGCCGCCTCCTGCGCCGCCTGCAACGGCACTCCGGCCTGCGCCGTCAGGCAGCGATTGAGGACATCCACCTCCTCGATGCGCCGCATCCGGTCGAACGCGAGCGCCACCTCGTCCACCCCGCACACGGCGCCGTGCACCAGCCCCGTCAGCCCCCCCTGCGCGACCACGGGCCGACGGGCCTGATGACACAGCGCGAGCACCCGGCTCACGTCCTCGGTGTCACGGGGCAGCAACAGCACGGATGACCGGCTCCCCGGCGCCATCCGCCGGGTGGCATCCCCCCCCGTCAAGACAGACTCCGGTCCGATGGACTGCCGCAACCGAGCAATCAATGACTCCATGGCTGCTCTCTCCAAAAGAAGACACTCCGCCCCGGGCGACGCATTGACCGTGACAATCCTTTACAATAGCATCCTCCAACTTTCCGGGAGGGACTCATGGCGAATGGGCGGCCTGGGGCTTCCGCGGACTCCGTCTACAAGCAATTGGAGTCCGCCTACAACGCATTCATGCTCGAACTGGGAGGGTCCTCGAACGAGGCCCAGCGGCGGGTCTTCATGGCGGCGCAGCAACCCTGGGACGGTGGCAAGGATTACGCCACGGCCCACGCGGAGCATCGCCAGCGGATCGACGACGCCTGGAAGGACGTCGACCTCACCCAGCGTTATCTGAATGCATTGAAGGATTACAAGTCCGCGGTCGAGAAGGTCATGGCCAACACGGATGTCCATGCCCTGGACTCGATTGCGCTGATGGCCTGGTCACAGACCTTTCATCACATCGCCATGTATGGCTATTGGCTGAACGACCCGGGGGTGCTGGGGAAGGGCGACACTCCCTCGGGAGGTGCTGAGCGCATCGAGCCGGATCCCAGCAGGAAGCCCACGCCGCCCGCCGCTCCCCCGAAGTAGCCCGAGCGCGCTCCGTGAGCCGCACGGTGCTGATGTTCGGAGTGGAGAGCCTCCTGGGCAGCCACCTGGTGGCGGACGCGTTGTTGTCGCCCCGGGAGCCGGGAGAGCTCATCCATTGTGGGGTGTCGAGCCCGCCGCTCCCGGGAGCCCGCACGGGGCCCCTGGAGGCCATCCGTCACGCCGCGAGACACCTCGCGCCGACGATGTCGGAGGGCGTCCGCGAGGAGCTGCTGGCCACGCGCCTGCGCTGGGTCGTTCCAGGGGAGTGGGACGCGCCGGTGGACGAGCTGTGGTGTCTGTCTTCGGCGGCCCTGGAGGCGTTGCCTCGCTCGCGCATCGGCGAGCTGAACCTGGTGAGCCAACCCTCCGTGTCGACGGTGGAGCTGGAGCGCCAGCTCGCGGGACCATGCGGGGCACGGGACATCCCCTGGCGGCTGTTCCGCCCGGGGCTCCTGCTGGGCGTGCCCTCCGAGGAAGGCACGGGCTGGAGTGAAGGACTGCTGCCGCTGCTCTCGGTCCTGCACACGCTGAAGCACGAGGTCGAGGAGCGTGCCCCCGAGTACTTCGACCACCACGCGCTGCGGGTGCGCGCCCCCATCGACGCGCAACTGAGCATCCTGCCGGTCCACCACGCCGTGAAGCTGTCGCGCGGACTGGCGAGCCGTCCCGACACCCGAGGCCGAGTCCTCGACCTCGTCGCGCCCGTGCCCCTTCCCTTCGCGGAGCTCTGCGAGCACCTGGGCCTGGAGTATGGGCTGAGCCTGCTCGCCGTCGGTCAGCACGAATCCCTGGCGCCCGTGGACCGGCTGTTCCAGCTGCGGCTCCGGGACTTCGAGCGACACCTGCACGTGTCACCACCTCGGGGCTCCGAGCCGCTCCACGCCTTCCCGGGCTTGGAGCCGCGAGCGCTGACGATGGAGTCCAGGGCCTGGCGGTCGATGTTCCGCGCCGTGAGGACGGCCCAGGACGCGGCCCACGCGGAGCGGCGGCGGCGGGTCGACACGCTCTGGTCCTCGCTGCGACGCTCGACCGTGGCCGTCGGTGGCGACTCGGAGCTGACGTGCCTCTCCGGAGGCACGGGTGAGCCCCCGGTGGTCATCCTCAATGCGTTGGGACAGGGCCTGCGCTACTGGGCGCGGCTGGTGGAGCGACTGCTCTCCACGGGACGCCGCGTCCTGCTCTGGGAGCCACGGGAAGCGGCGCGCCCTCTGCTCCTCGAGGACCAGGTGAAGGACCTGGAGGCGGTGCTCGACGCGGAGGGTGTCTCGCGCTGCCACCTGGTGGGCTGGTGCACCGGCGCCTCGGTGGCGGTGGAGTTCAGCCTCCGGCACCCGGACGCCGTCGTCTCGTCGGTGTTCCTCAACCCGTCGTTCAAGTGCGACGGCGGCCCGAAGGAGCTGGACACCGACTACGAGGAGACGCTGGAGCCGCTGTTCCGGATGCTCGACCGGCGCCCCGCGATGGTGTCCTCGGTGATGAACTCCCTGCGGACCCGCGCGAGCGCGCCCCCGCCCGAGTCCACCGAGGTCCTCACCCTGATGAACCGGGATCTCGAGACGGAGGTGCTGGCGCCGTTCCGGACGGAGGCGTCGACGCTCGACTACGCCCGGCAGCTCATCGACTTCTGGGCCTATGACGTCCGGGCCCGGGCCCGGGAGGTCCGCGTGCCCGTGCTGCTGTTGGGAGGAGCGCTGGACCGGGTGGCCTCGTCCGCGGCGGCCCGTGACGTGGCTCGGCGCTTCGCCGACGGACGCTACCTGGAGGTCCACGCGGGCACGCACTACTGCCTCTATGACTGCCCCGCGCTCGTCGCCGAGGTGATGGAGCGGTTCTTCGCGGACCCGCGCCAGGTGGATGGCCTGTCCGGAGAAGTGGAGCGCGTGACATGAGCCAGCGCGTCGGCGAGCGCATCGCCAACCTCTCACCCGAGAAGCGCGCCCTGCTGGAGCGTCGCCTGCTCAAGCCCACCGCCGCGCCAGACCGCATCCCGAGGCGTCCCGCGGACTCCGGTCCACCGCCGCTGTCCTTCGCGCAGCAGCGACTGTGGTTCCTGGAGCAGTTGGAGCCGGGCAATCCGTTCTACAACCTGCCGCTCGCCACGCGCTTCCGGGGCCTGCTCTGGCCCTCCAGGTTGGAGGAGGCGCTGAACGAGGTGGTGCGCCGTCACGAGGTGCTCCGGACCACGTTCGTCCTCCAGGACGGAGAGCCGACCCAGCACGTGGCGGCGCACCGCGCGCTCACGTTGCCGGTGGTCGACCTGAGCGAGCTTCCCCCCGAGCAACGAGAAGCGGAGGCCGCGCGACGCACCGCCCTCGAGGCCCACCGCCCGTTCCGCCTCACCGAGGAGCCGCCGCTGCGCGCCACCCTCTTCCGACTGGCCGAGGACGACCACGTGCTGGTGCTGGGCATGCACCACATCGTCTCGGATGGCTGGTCGATGGGCGTGCTCGCGCGCGAGGTCTCCGCGCTGTATGCCGCGTTCAGCGCCGGCCAGCCCTCACCGCTCCCGGAGCTGCCCATCCAGTACGCGGACTTCGCGGTGTGGCAGCGCGACTGGCTGCGCGGCGACGTGCTGCGACGGCACCTCTCCTACTGGAAGCAGCGGCTGGCGGGGATGCCCACGCTGCTGGACCTGCCCACGGACCGGCCGCGCCCCCCGGTGCAGGTGTTCCGAGGCGCCACGTACACCCTCCCGATTCAGGCCTCCACGGTGGAGGGGCTGCGCGCCGTGGGCCGCGAGCTCAACGCCACGCTCTTCATGTCGCTGCTGGCGGCGGTGGAGGTGCTGCTCCAGCGCTACAGCCGACAGACGAACGTGGTGGTGGGCGCGCCCATCGCCAATCGGACCCGGGTGGAGACGGAGGGGTTGATCGGCTTCTTCGTCAACACGCTGGTCCTGCGCGTGGACCTGTCCGGGGACCCGACCTTCCGTGAGCTGGTGGCCCGCGTGAGGGACGTGACGCTGGAGGCCTTCGCGCACCAGGAGCTCCCCTTCGACCGTCTGGTGGAGGAGCTCCAGCCCGAGCGCAACCTGTCCCACAACCCGCTCTTCCAGGTGATGTTCATCCTGCAGAACGCGCAGGCGAACCTGGAGATGAGCACCCGCTTCGCCGCGCCGCAGTTCAGCGCCGGGACGTCGAAGTTCGACCTCACCGTGTGCGCCATGGAGACGACGGACGGCGGGCTGCTCATGGCCCTGGAGTACAACACCAGCCTGTTCGACGCGCCCACCGTGGTGAGCCTCGCGGAGAACCTCCAGGCCCTCCTGGCGAGCGCGGCGTCTCATCCGGAGCGGCGCATCTCGCGGCTCTCGATGAGCCCTCGTGTCGAGGCGCCCGACGTCCCGCCTGTCGATGATGATGCGCCGGACTTCGACCTGCTCCATCAGCTCTGTGAGCGACAGGCGAGGCTCCGCCCGGAGGCGCTCGCGCTGGAGTCACCCGGACGCACGCTCACCTATGGCCAGCTCAATGCCCGGTCGAACCAGCTGGCGCGACGACTGCGCGCTCTGGGCGTCGGCCCGGAGGTTCCTGTCAGCGTGTGCCTGGAGCGCTCACCGTACCTGGTCGTCGTCGTGCTGGCCCTCTGGAAGGCCGGGGGCGTCTACGTCCCGATGGACCCGGCGCATCCCCAGGACCGCATGGCGTATGTGCTGGAGGACTCGGGAGCGCGGCTCCTCGTGACGGAGGAGGCGCTATGCGAGCGGTTGCCGCCCTTCTCGGGAACACGGCTCACGGTGGACTCGCTCTGGGGCGCGCTGGAGGAGGAGGACCCGAGCGACCTGCGTCCCCAGGCCACACCGGACAACCTGGCGTATGTCATCTACACCTCCGGCTCCACGGGGCGCCCCAAGGGCGTGGCGGTGGCCCACCGCACCGTGTGCAACGCGGCCGAGGCCGAGCAGCGCCTCTTCGACCTGCCACCCTCGGCCCGCATCCTCCAGTTCTCCGCGTGGACCTTCGATGTCTCGCTGTTCGAGCTGCTGATGGCGCTGCGCTCGGGTGGGACGCTCTATCTGGCGCCGACGAAGGCGCTGCTGCCTGGAGCCCCGCTGTTGGAGCTGCTGAAGGAGCAGCGCATCCACGCCGTCACGCTGCCCCCTTCCTCGCTGGCCGCGCTGCCCTGGGCGGAGCTTCCCGAGCTGCGGGTGATGGTGGTGGGCGGAGAGGCCTGTCCGCTGGAGCTGGTGACGCGCTGGGGACGCGGACGGCGACTGTTCAACGTCTACGGTCCCACCGAGGGCTCCATCTGGAGCACCTGCACGCTGTGCCCCGAGGACCTCCAGGTCACACCGCCCATCGGCAGGTCACTGCCTCGGGTCCGCACGTATGTCCTGGACACGAACCTGGAGCCCGTCCCGCCCGGGGTTCCGGGTGAGCTGTATCTGGGGGGCGCGTGTGTCTCGCGCGGCTATCACCGACGGCCGGACCTCACGGGGGAGCGCTTCCTGCCGGACCCCTTCTCCACCGAGCCCGGCGCGCGCATGTACCGCACCGGCGACGTGGTGCGCCGTCAGCGCGAGGGCGACCTGTGCTTCGTGGGACGCGCGGACGAGATGGTGAAGGTCCGCGGCTACCGGATTGAGCCCGCGGAGGTCGAAGCGGCCCTGTTGAGCCGACCCGAGGTGCAGGCCGCCGCGGTGGTGGCCGAGCGCACCGGCACCGATGGCGCGCGCCTGCTCGCATATGTCGTCCCCAAGGAGGGGCAGTCGGTCGACCCGGCGAACCTGCGGGGAGCGCTCCGGCGAGCGCTGCCGGAGTACATGGTCCCCGCCGCGTTCATTCCGCTGGAGTCACTGCCCAGGACCTCTCACGGGAAGCTGGACCGCCGAGCGCTTCCCGCAGTGAGTCGGGATGCGCTCGCCCGGGCACGCGCGGAGCCGGTCGCGCCCCGCACCGCCACCGAGGCCCTGGTGGCGCGCGTGTGGGGCGAGGTCCTGGAGCTTCAGCGCGTCGGCGTGCTCGATGACTTCTTCGACCTGGGGGGCCACTCGTTGCTGGCCACCCGCATCGTGTCCCGACTGTCCGCCGCGGCCGGGGTGGAGCTCCCGCTGCGCACCCTCTTCGAGCGGCCCACGGTGGCCGCGCTGGCGCAGGCGCTCGACACCTCGCGAGACAGCGGCGCGAAGTCCACCGAGCCGGCCCTCCTGCCGCTCGACAGGCAGGCACGACGCATCCCCATCCCCGTCGTCGGAAAGGACGCGCCCACCTCGGGGGTATGAGCACCCACGAGCCGCGTGACGCCCCCCCATGGCCTCATCATCACCCGCGGTCCCCGAGTTTCGCGAGGCCTTCGTCTTCCCCGCCTCATACGCCCAGCGCCGCCTGTGGTTCCTCCACCAGTTCGAGTCCGCGAGCCCCGTCTACAACATCCCCTCGCCCCTCCGACTGGGCTTCGCGCTGAACGTGGAGGCCTTGCGCAAGAGCCTCGACGAGCTGGTCCGCCGCCACGAATCGCTGCGGACCACCTTCACGGCCGTCGACGGCGAGCCCATGCAGGTGGTGGCGCCCTCGCGACAGGTGACGCTGGACCTCACCGACTTGCGCTCGATGCCCGCCGCGCAGCGCGAAGCGGAGGCGCAACGCCTGGCGGCGCTCGATGCCCTGCGCCCGTTCTCCCTCGCCGAGGGTCCGCTGCTGCGCGTCTCGCTGGTGACGCTGGCGGAGGCAGACCACGTGCTGCTCGTGACGATGCACCACATCGTCTCGGACGGCTGGTCCATGGGCGTCTTCCTGCGGGAGCTGGGGGCGCTCTACAACGCGTTCAGCGCGGGCTGGCCCTCGCCCCTGCCGGAGCCGCGGCTCCAGTATGCGGACTACTCCCATTGGCAGCGGGAGCTGCTCCGCGGCGACGTCTACACCCGGCACCTCGAGTATTGGAGGACGCAGCTCGCGGGGGCGCCGCCTCGGCTGGAGCTTCCGACGGACAGGGTGCGTCCGTTGATGCAGGCCCACCGCGGCGCGGGGCACCTGGTGACGCTGGACGCGGACCTCCATGACGGGCTCCGGGCCCTGGGCCAGCGCGCCGGGGCCACGCCGTTCATGGTGATGCTCGCGGCCTTCGATGTCCTCCTGTACCGCGCCACCGGACAGGAGGACCTGGTCGTCGGCACGCCCATCGCCAATCGGGGACGACCCGAGCTGGACGGGTTGATCGGCTTCTTCGTCAACACGCTGGTGCTGCGGACCCAGCTCTCGGGCGCGCTCGGCTTCCAGGACGTCCTGGCGCGCGTCCGCGAGGTGACGCTGGGCGCCTACGCCCACCAGGACATTCCCTTCGAGAAGCTGGTCGAGGAGCTGCAACCCGAGCGCAACCTGGGCAGCAACCCGCTGTTCCAGGTGATGTTCTCGTTCCAGAGCGCGGAGCGTCCCCAGGGCAGCGCATCTCCCGGTGGACCGGAAGCACCTCGGGTACCGACCACGACCTCCAAGTTCGACCTGACGCTGTCGGTGGCGGAGGCGCCGCGCGGGGGGGCGTTCGCGCTGTTCGAGTACGACACGGAGCTGTTCGAGCCGGAGACGGTGACGCGGATGGGCTCGCACTTCCTCGCCCTGCTCCACGCCATCGTCCTTGCGCCGGCGCAACCCATCTCGAGGCTTCCACTCCTGGGCGACGAGGAGCGGCGGCGGCTGTTGGTGGAGTGGAACGACACCACCGTGTCCCGGGAGGAGCCGGGGTTCCTCCACCGCGTCATCGTGGCGCAGGCCGCGCGGACACCGGAGGCGGTGGCGCTCATGGCCGGGCTGGAGCGGGTGACGTACCGGGAGCTCGTGTCCCGCGCGAACCAGCTCGCGCGCTTCCTCGGGCGTCACGGAGTGGGGCCGGAGGTCCGGGTGGGCGTGTGCATGGAGCGTTCGCCGGAGCTGCTCGTCGCGCTGCTGGGCATCCTGCAGGCAGGTGGCGCGTATGTGCCGCTGGACCCGGAGTATCCCTCGGAACGACTGGCCTTCATGCTGGAGGACTCCGCGCCCGCGGTGCTCATCACCCAGGCGAGCCTCGCGTCGACGCTGCCCGGGACGCGTGCCCGCGTGCTCCGCCTGGACACGGAGTGGGCGGAGGTGGCTCGCGAGCAGGACAGCGACCCGGCGCTGCCCGTGCACCCCGCGCAGCTCGCGTATGTCATCTACACCTCCGGCTCCACCGGGCGTCCCAAGGGCGCGATGAACAGCCATGCGGGCATCGCCAACCGCCTGGCCTGGATGCGGCAGGCGTACCGGTTGGACGCGCGCGACAGGATGCTCCACAAGACGCCGACCAGCTTCGACGTGTCGATCACCGAGCTGTTCTGGCCGCTGATGACGGGCGCCACCGTGGTCATCGCGAAGCCCGGAGGGCACCGCGACCCGGGCTACCTCATCGACCTGATGGCCACCGAACGGGTGACCGCCGCGCACTTCGTCCCATCGATGCTGCGCGTGCTGCTGGAGCACCGGGGAGTCGAGCGCTGCGAAGCCCTGCGACAGGTCATCATCAGCGGAGAGGCCGTCACGCCCGACCTGGAGGCGCGCTTCCACGCACGCTTCCGGGCGGAGCTGCACAACCTCTACGGCCCCACCGAAGCGGCGGTGGAGGTGTCCGCGTGGACGTGCCCCCCGGGTGGCAGTGGTGGTCGGGTGCCCATCGGCAAGCCCATCCACAACACCCGGTTGTTCATCCTGGACGCGACGCTGGAGCCCGTTCCCATCGGTCTCCCGGGGGAGCTGTTCATCGGCGGAATCGGCGTGGGACGCGGCTACCTCGGGCACCCCGAGCTGACCGCGGAGCGCTTCATCCCGGACCCGTTCAGCACCGAGCCCGGACAGCGGCTGTATCGCACCGGTGACCGCGCGCGCTTCCGGGCGGATGGGAACATCGACTTCCTGGGGCGACTGGATGACCAGGAGAAGATTCGAGGGTTCCGCATCGAGCTGGGCGAGGTGGAGGCGGCGCTGCGCTCGCATCCGCGCGTGCGCCACGCGGTGGTGATGGCTCGCGAGGTGACGCCGGGCGACAAGCGGCTGGTGGCCTATGTGGTGGGCAACCCCGGGGAGGACCTGCTCGGCGAGCTGCGATGCCACCTGTCGCGCACCTTGCCCGAGCACATGGTGCCCGCCGCCTTCGTGGCGCTGGAGGCCTTGCCGCTGCTGCCCAACGGCAAGCTGGACCGACGCGCGCTGCCGCTCCCTGGAGAGCTCGATACAGCGACGAGGACGGCCTATGTGGCGCCGCGTGGCGCGGTGGAGGAGAAGCTGGCGCACGTGTTCGCGGAGCTGCTCGGCCGCGCGCGCGTCGGGGTCCATGACAACTTCTTCGAGCTGGGGGGACACTCCCTCCTGGCGACGCGCGTGGTGTCGCGCATCCATGACGCCTACGGGGTGGAGGTGCCGCTGCGCCGGCTCTTCGAGACGCCCACCGTGGAGGCGCTCGCGAAGGTGGTGGAGGAACAGGGGGCGACGCCGGTGGCCTCGGCCATTCCCAAGCTGGAGCGGGACACGGAGCTGGCGGACGTCGCCCACCTCTCGGACGCGGAGGTGTCGGCGATGTTGGAGGAGCTGGCCGCGCGCGGGGAGCTGGCGAAATGAGCGCTCCCGCCCTCGCCCAGCTCTCGCCGGATGAGCGCAGAGCCCTGTTGGCGCGGACCCTGCGGGACAAGGGCACGCGCCCCGAGCCTCCGCTCTCCTATGCACAGGCGCGGCTGTGGTTCCTGGATCGTTTCCAGCCTGGGAACCCGACGTACAACCTTCCGGCGGTGACCCGGCTGACGGGGCCCATCGACCTGGCGGTGTTGCAACGCTGCCTGGATGCACTCGTGCAGCGCCATGAATCCCTGCGCACCCTCTTCGCCCTGGTGCGGGGCGAGCCGGTGCAGCGGGTCCTGACTTCGCTTGAGCTGAAGCTGTCCGCGGTGCGCCCTTCTGGCGAGGACGAGGCCACGCGCGCGGCGGAGGCGCGGCGACTGGCGATGGAGGAATGTCGGCGACCGTTCGACCTGGAGCGCGGGCCGCTGCTCCGGATGACGCTCTATTCGTCGAGCGACACCGAGCACCTGCTCGTGCTGGTGCTGCATCACATCATCGCGGATGGCTGGTCGATGCGGGTGTTGTTCGACGAGCTGGCGCGGCTGTACGAGGCCTTCTCGGCGGGACGTCCCTCGCCGCTCCCGGCGCTGCCGCTCCAGTACGTGGACTTCGCGGCGTGGCAGCGGAAGACGCTGCGCGGAGAGGTGCTGGAGGGACACCTGGCGTACTGGCGGAAGCAGCTCGCGTCGGTGCCTGGTCTGTTGGCGCTGCCCACCCATGGGCCACGCCCCCGGGTGGTGGGGCAGCGGGGTGGTCATCACGTCTTCTCGCTCGAGCCCGCGCTGATGGAGCGTTTGGGGGGACTGGGTCGGAGGGAGGGGGCGACGAGCTTCATGGTGCTGCTGTCCGCTTTCGCCACCCTCCTCCATCGGCTCAGTGGCGAGACGGACGTGTGCATCGGCACGCCCATCGCGAACCGGATGCGTCCGGAGCTGGAGGGACTGGTCGGCTTCTTCGCCAACACGCTGGTGCTGCGCGCCGACCTCTCGGGTACGCCGAGCTTCCGGCAGCTCCTGGGGCGGGTCCGGGAGATGACGCTGGGAGCGTTCGCGCATCAGGACCTGCCCTTCGAGAAGCTCGTCGAGGAGCTCCGCCCTGAGCGCAACCTGGGTCACAACCCGTTGTTCCAGGTGATGTTCGTCTTGCAGAACACGGGGCCTCGTGATGCGAGCCGTGCACCGGCGTCCGACACGCCGGCGCTGTATTCGAGCGGCACGGCCAAGTTCGACCTGACCCTCTGTGTGAAGGAGGCGGAGGCCGGGGCTCACGCGTTCTTCGAGTACAACCTGGACCTGTTCGAGGGCGAGATGATCGCCCGCCTCGCGAGCTGCTTCCACGCGCTGCTGTGGGGCATCGCGGAGGAACCCGACAGGACGACGACGTCGCTGCCGCTGCTGGACGCCGAGGCGCGGCGACGAGTCGAGGCAGCGCAGCCGTTGCCGGAGGTGCCGGTCAGGTCGATCGTCGAACGTGTGCACGAGCAGGTGTCCGCGAGAGCGATGAGCCATCCGGAGGCCGTCGCGGTCCAGACCGGTGAGGACGCGCTGAGCTATGGCGAGCTGGTCCACCGCGCGGACCTGGTGGCCCGAGCACTGCGGACGCAGGGAGTCTCGCCGGGAATGTTGGTGGGGCTCTTCGTGGAGCCATCGCCGGAGCTGGTGGTGGCCCAGCTCGGTGTGCTGTGCACAGGAGGAGCGTTCATCCCGCTCGACACGAGCGAGCCCGCGTCTCGACTGGCCGCCACCGTGGAGGCGCTGCGCCCGTCGCACATCCTCTGCCAGCAACATCAGGCCACACGGCTGCAGGGGCTCCCTGGACAGCACATCCTCCTGGAGCATTGCCTGAGCGCTGATGCGCCCCCCGCCGGTGACATGGCACCTCTCGCGGCTGGGACGCGCTCCGCTGGATTCGCACCAGCGAAAGAAGACGATCCCATCCCTGCGATTCGCGACGGGTTCGCTCGCTCCCTGCCACGTCCAGGCCCCGCGGCCCCACCGGCGGCAACACTCGATGGGCTTGCCTGCGTCCTGCCTCGTCCAGGTCCCGAGGGCCGGCCGCTGGGCGTGGTGATGAGCCACGCGGCCCTCGCGGCGGCGTGTCGACTGCCTGACCTGAGGCTGAGCCCCGACGATTGCCTCTCCTTCCCTGAAGGGGCGTGGGACGAAGCCGCGCCCTTCTTGCTGTTGGGCGCGCTCGCCGCCGGTGCCCGGCTCGCGACTCTGTCAGGCGGGCGAAGCCTGACTCCGCGCAAGCTGGCCATGCATCTGCGCGAGCACTCGGTCTCCGTCATCGCGTTGACCACGCCCATGCTCGTGAAGCTGGGCCGTGAGTTCCCCTGGTCCCTCCGCTCCCTCCGACTCGTGTTGTGGACCGGCGGCCCCGACGAGGAGGCCCTGCTGACGAGCTCGCTTCCTCCCGACGTCCTCAGTCGCGTCCTCCACGTGTACGGATGGACAGAAGCCGGCGGAATCGCCGCGCTCCGTCCCGTGGCGGCGCCCTCTCCTTCCGAGCGCCCCGTCACCCGAATCGGTACACCCGTGGCGGGCACCACCCTGCACCTGCTCGACGAAGCCCTGTCCCCCGTTCCCTCGGGCTTCGTCGGGGACCTGTACGTCTCCGGGGAGCAGCTCGCCTCCGGATATCTCTCCTCACCCGAGCGCACCTTCCACAGCGACAACCTGGTGCGAACGGGAGACCTCGCGCGTCGCTTGCCCGACGGAGGGCTCGAGTGGGTGGGTCGACGCGATGGGCGACACCTGCATCGCGGAACACGCCTCGAACTGGGCGAAGTCGAACAGGCCCTGCGTGCACATCCCCAGGTGACGGAAGCCACGGTCGTCATCCAGCCGGGCTCGCGGTTGGTGGCCGCCGTGGTCGCCCCGTCCTCCGAACGCGAAGCCCTCCGACAACACCTCGAGGACCGACTCCCCGACTCCGCCCTGCCCGACTCCTTCCTCTTCCTGGACGCACTGCCACGTGCCCCCACAGAGGAGCACGCACGCCGAGCCCTGCTGACCGAGCTCGAACGTCGAGACAACGCCGGTGCCGCGGCAGCCCCCTACACGGCACCGCGAGACCCCGTGGAGGAGGCCCTCGCCCGCATCTGGGCCCAGGCCTTCAACCTGGAGCGCGTGGGCATCCACGACGACTTCTTCCGCCTGGGTGGACACTCCCTGCTCGCGACCCAGGTCGTGGCGCGCGCATGCGATGCGTTCGGCGTGGACCTGCCCCTGCGTCAGCTCTTCGAGGCGCCCACCATCGCGCAGCTCGCGCGAACCATCGAGCGACTCGGCCACGACTCCGGCCGTCCTCCCCCCATCCGCCCCGCGCCCAGGGACCGCCCGCTCCCGCTCTCCTTCGCGCAGCAGCGCCTCTGGTTCCTCGACCAGTTCGAACCCAACAGCGCCTTCTACAACATCCCCACCTCCTTCCGGATTCGGGCCCCCCTCGACGTGGCCGCGCTCCAGGGGAGCCTGAACGCCCTCGTGCTCCGGCACGAGTCGCTCCGCACCACGTTCACCGTGATGGACCAACAACCGGTCCAGGTCATCGCGCCCCCAGGCAGTGTCGCCCTGCCAGTCGTCGACCTGCGCGCCTGGCCCGAGGCCACGCGAGAACACGAGGCCCAACGACTCGCCGCCCTCGAAGCGCAGCATCCCTTCGACCTCTCACGCGGCCCGCTGCTGCGCGCCCGGCTCCTGCACCTCGCGGACAACGACTACGTCCTGCTCCTCACCGTGCACCACATCGTGGCCGATGCCTGGTCGGCCGACGTGCTCTTCCGTGAGCTGAGCGTCCTCTACGAAGCGGGCCGGACGGGCACACCCGCATCGCTGCCTCCGCTGGAGCTCCAGTACGCGGACTTCGCGGCCTGGCAGCGGCAGTGGCTGACGGGCTCCGTGCTCGAACGTCAGCTCGCCTATTGGAAGGAGCACCTGCGCGGCGCGCCGCCCGTGTTGTCGCTGCCCACGGACAGGGCGCGTCCTCCCGTCCAGGTCTTCCGAGGCGGCCTCCATCCCTTCACCCTGCCCTCCGCGGCCCTGCTGCGCTTCTGCCAGGCGGAGGGCTGCACGTTGTTCATGGGGCTGCTCGCGGCGTTCAACCTGCTGCTCCACCGCTACTCGGGGCAGGACGACCTGGTGGTCGGCTCCCCCATCGCGAACCGGGTGCGTCCCGAGCTGGAGGGGATGATCGGCTTCTTCGCCAACACGCTCCCCATGCGCACCCGCGTCACCGGAGAGGAGAGCTTCCGGCAACTGCTCGCACGCGTCCGCGAGGTGTCGCTCGGCGCCTACGCGCACCAGCACCTGCCCTTCGAGAAGCTGGTCGAGGAGCTGAACCCCGGACGCAACCTCGCGTACAACCCGCTGTTCCAGGTGATGCTCGCCCTGCAGAACACGGGGCGACCCTTGTCCGCGGAGGGCGCGAGACTGGCCTCCGGTGCTCCCGCGATGGGCACGGGCACCGCCAAGTTCGACCTCATCTTGTTCGTCGCGGAGACCTCGGAGTCCCTCCAGGCGAGCCTCGAGTACAACTCGGACCTGTTCGACCCGGAGACCATCTCCGGGATGGCGTCCCACCTGCGCAACCTCCTCGCCTCCGCGCTCGCCACACCGGACCTCCCCGTCGCGCGGCTCCCCATGCTGGACCCGGCGGAACAGGACGCGCTGGCGCGCTGGAATCCGCCCCGTACGCCCGCGCCGGACCTGTGCGTGCACGAGCTGTTCGCGCGGCAGGCCGAGCGCACGCCAGACCTGCGAGCCGTCCTCTTCGGACCCCGCGCCCTGACCTACCGCGAGCTCGATGAGCGCTCGGAGGCCCTGGCCACACGCCTGCGTGGACTCGGCGCCGGGCCTGGGGTCGTCGTCGGAATCTGCCTGGAGCGCTCGCTGGAGATGGTGGTGGCGGTGCTCGCCGTCCTGCGCTCCGGGGCCGCGTACCTGCCGCTGGACCCCCGGTTCCCGAAGGAGCGACTCGCCTTCATGCTCACCGACGCGAAGGTGCCCGTGGTGCTCACCCACCGGGGCACACGCGAGCGGCTCCCCGTCGACCTCGCCCGGCTCGTCGACTGCGAAGAGGAGGACAGCTCACCGCTCCGCCCCATCGCGCCCCAGCCACCCCCGTCACCGGACACGCTGGCGTACGTCATCTTCACCTCCGGCTCCACGGGCACCCCCAAGGGCGTGGCGATGCCGCACCGCCCGCTGGTCAATCTGCTCCACTGGCAGATGGCCCGCTCCCAGCTCCCCCTTGGCGCGAGGACCTTGCAGTTCGCGTCCTTGAGCTTCGACGTGTCCTTCCAGGAGCTGTTCTCCACGTGGTGCGCGGGCGGCACGCTGGTCCTCGTCACGGAGGAGCAGCGCAGGGACCCGGGGGTGCTGTGGCGCCTGCTCGCGACCGAGGACATCCACCGCGTCTTCCTCCCCTACGTCGCGCTCCAGCAGCTCGCGGACCGGGCCCGGGAGCTGGGTGGCACCCCCGCCAGCCTGCGCGAGGTCATCACCGCGGGAGAGCAGCTCCAGATCACTCCGTCCATCGCCCACCTGTTCTCGCGCCTCCAGGCCACGCTGCACAACCAATACGGTCCATCGGAGACCCACGTGGTGAGCGAGCTGACGCTGGAAGGGCCTCCCGCGTCGTGGCCCGCGCTCCCCGCCATCGGTCGCCCCATCCCCAACGCCACGCTCCACGTCCTGGACCGCTGGGGACAACAGCTCCCCGTGGGAGTCCCAGGTGAGCTCCATCTCGGCGGGATGATGCTGGCGCGCGGCTACCTGGGCCGTCCCGACGCGACGGCGGAGAAGTTCATCCCCGGCCCGCCCGACCCATCCTGGCCCGGCGAGCGCCTGTACCGTACAGGCGACCGAGCGCGCTATCTGCGCGACGGCACCGTCCAGTTCCTGGGGCGCGTGGACGAGCAGGTGAAGATTCGCGGCCATCGGGTCGAGCCCGGCGAGGTCGAGGCACGGCTGCGGCAACACCCGGCGGTGAAGGAGGCCGCGGTGACGACCCGGCCCGACGGAGAAGGACGCCCCAGGCTGGTGGCCTTCTTCCAGACGGTGGACGCTCGCGACCTCGCGGCGAACGAGCTGCGCACATGGCTCGGGGCCTCGCTGCCCGAGCACATGGTGCCGTCGGCGTTCGTGCGGATGGATACCCTGCCCCTCACGCCCACCGGCAAACTCAACCGGCGCGCCCTGCCCGACTCCGACGAGGTCCTGCCCGCGACCGCGGACCGCTTCGTCGCGCCAAGGACGCCCGTGGAGGAAGCCCTGGCGAAGCTCTGGACGGAGCTGCTGCGAGTCGCGCGCGTGGGCGTCCACGACGACTTCTTCGAGCTGGGAGGCCACTCGCTGCTCGCGACCCGACTGGTGTCCCGCATCCGCGGTGAGCTGGGGACGGAGCTGCCCCTGCGACGCGTGTTCGAGGCGCCCACCGTCGAGCGGCTCGCGGTGGTCATCGTCCAGACCCGTGCGGATGCAGCGAGTGAGGACGAGGTGGCCCTGCTGCTCGCGGAGCTGGAGGCGCTCCCCGCCGAGGAGGCCCAACGACAGTGGGCGGCACTCCAGGAGGAAGGCCCATGAGCCAGGTCCGGAACGAGGAGACGCCGATGGCTCCCATCGACGTGCGGCGGATGCTGCCCCGCCTGCTGGAGCATCCCTCGCGCGAGGTCATCACCTTCGAGAAGGGCAAGGTCGTCCGCCGAAGCCACGCGCAGGTGCACGAGGACGTCGTGACGACGAGGGCCGCGCTGGAGCGCTGGGGCATCCGCCCGGGCATGCGCGTGGGCCTCCGGGCACCGAACTGCTACGAGTGGCTGGTCCACGACCTGGCGCTGCTCGAGCTTCGCGCCGTCACCGTCGCGTTCCCCGACGACTTCGCCGCGAGACCTCCCGACGAGCTGCTCGAGCGCTACCAGCTCTCCTTGCTCCTGGTCCCTGGAAGGCAACGGGAGGGACACACGAACGCCGCCCTCGCCGCGCTCGATGGCCCCAACGACGGCGTGCGCGCCATCGAGCGAGGCACCGAGCCACCCCCGGAGAGCTTCGACCAGCCCTGGCTCGTCTTCTCGTCGGGCTCCTCGGGGTGGCTGAAGGGGCTCGTCCTCAACCGGCGGGGGGTCGAGGAGAGCCTGGACGCCTTCGTCCGCGCGGCGAGGACCCGCTCCGATGACTCGATGCTGTTGTTCCTGCCCATCTCCAACTTCCAGCAGCGGCTGATGTACTATGCGGCGTTCTGGTACGGGTTCGACCTCATCGTCACGGAGCCCGTCCACCTGTTCCGCGCGATGAAGGAGCTGCGGCCCACCGCGCTGGTGGCCCCGCCCACGCTCTACGAAGCGATCGAGACCCGCTTCGGCAACCTGCCCCGCTCGAAGCAGCTGCTGGCCCGGGTCCTCGGAGGAATCGCCCGGCGTCTGCCCTCCCGGTCCGCGCGCGACGCCATGGCCCGGAGGATCTTCCGCGAGGTCCACGAGACGCTCGGTGGACGCATGCGCTTCATGGTGACGGGGATGGCCCCCACCAAGCGCTCCACGCTGGAGCTGCTCGAGCTGATGCGCCTGCCGGTCTTCGAGACCTACGGCGTCACCGAGTGCGGCTCGGTCTCCCTCAACACCGCCGAGGCCCACCGGCTGGGGAGCGTGGGCCGGCTGCTCCCAGGTCCCAAGGTGGAGCTGGCGCCGGATGGGGAGATCATCGTCCACCGCGAGCACATGTACGCGACCGGCTACTTCGAGTGCGCGGAGGGCGAGAACGAGAAGACCTTCATCGGCGGCAACCGCGTGGCCACCGGTGACGTGGGGCGCTTCGACTCGGAGGGCTACCTGTACCTGGTGGGCCGCAAGAAGGAGATCATCATCACCTCGGGCGGGGAGAAGGTGCATCCGGAGCTGGTGGAGGCGGAGATCGACCGCTGCCCGGAGGTGGCCAAGTCCGTGGTGTTCGGCGGCGGCACCCTGACGTGCCTGGTCGCGGTGGTGCTCCCCAAGAACCCCGACGACGTGGAGGCGAAGCGCCGCATCGAGCGCCACGTGGAGGAAGTGGGAGGACAGCGGCAGTCGCTGCGCGTGGGGCGCGTGGTGTTCGCGCAGGAGGCCTTCACGCGGGAGAACGGGCTTCTGCGCCCGAATCTGAAGTTGGACCGCAAGCGCATCGGCGACGTCTTCCAGACCCAGCTCGACCGCGCCGCGAGCTGAGCACCCCGCAGGACTTCGAGGAGCACCATGACGGGCGACCCGACGTTCGAGGAGAAGGTCATCGCGATGATTGCGCAGGCCGTGCCGCGCCGGTTCCGCAAGGCGGCGATCACACCGGAGCTGAGCCTGCGCAAGGACCTGGGCATCGACTCGCTCGGTGTGGCGAGCCTGCTGTTCCGGCTGGAGGAGACCTTCGGCGTGGCCCTGGACGAGCTCGCCTCGGACGTGGACCTGGGCCGGCTCCACACCGTGCGGGATGCCATCGACATGAGCCGGCGTCTGGTCGAACAGGCTCGCGCGGCTGGCCGCCGGGCGGAGTCGGCATGACGCAAGGCCCTCCACCGCGCATCATCGACGCGCACTGCCACATCGCCTCGGAGCGGTTCATCCCCCGCTCCTTCATCGACGGCGTCGTGGCCAACGGCGTCGCGGCCCTCACCGCGCAGGGCGTGCGCGCCACGCCCCAGAAGCTGGCGAACGCCTACCTCCAGAAGCTCCAGGACCCGCTCTGCGACCAGTTGGTGGCGGAGATGGAGGCCGCGGGCATCGAGCGCGCGGTGCTGCTCGCGGCCGACTACAGCTACGCGCTCACGGACTGTCCGCTCACCGTCGAGGAGACCCTCCTGGCGCACGCCGAGGTGCTGAAGCGCCACCCCGGGAAGCTCGTGGTGTTCGGCGGCGTGGACCCCCGGTGGGGGAAGGACGGAGTGAACCTGTTCGAGCGCTCGCTGGTGGAGTGGGGCTTCAGCGGGTTCAAGGTCTATCCTCCGTGCGGGATGAGCCCCAGCGCGCCGGAGCTGTTCCCCTACTACGAGCTGTGCGCGCACCACCGCGTGCCGGTGGTGGTGCACATCGGGCCCACGTCACCGGTGCTGGCGTTCGACACGTCGACGCCGCTGATGCTGGACCTGGCGGCGCGCTCGTTCCCCACCGTCAACTTCATCCTCGCGCACGGCTCGGTGAGCTACCCCGACGAGTGCGCCATGCTGTGCGCGTACCGGCCCAACGTGTACCTGGATGTCAGCGGCTATCAGAGCCAGTTGAGGACCTCGTCGGACGAGGCCCTGCGGCGCGTGGTGGCTCGCGGCATCAACCACAAGGTCCTCTTCGGCACGGACTGGCCCGTGTTCCGCATGCAGGGGGACCAGCGTGCCTTCGTGGACGTCCTCACCGCCGAGGAGGGCCCGCTGTCACTCATCACCGAGCTGGAGGCCCGCCTGGTCCTCCACGACAACATGGCGCGTCTGCTCGCCGGAGCTGCTGGGAACGCCTCGCACCAGGCCCGTGTCGCAAGCCGTTGACGCTGTCTCCACCCCGGAGGATGGACCATGACCACTGCCCCCGTCGTCGAAAACCTCTCATTGGCGAGCCGAGGTCCGACGCGCCCGCTGATCCTCAGCGACCGCCAGGGCTTCGACCGCCGCTGGTTCGCGCCGAACCTGAAGGCTGTCTACGTCCCCACGCACCCGGAACAGGTGCTCGCCATCGTCAACGAGGCGCTGTCGACCCATGGGCGCAACGTGAAGATCACCTCTGGCCGCCATTGCTACGAGAACTTCGTCTACAACGATGAGACGGCCGCGGTCATCGACATGTCCGCGCTGAACCAGGTCGGCTTCGACAACGCGAGGCAGGCGTACTTCGTCGACGCGGGCTGTGAGAACTGGACCGTCTACCGCACGCTGCTCAACACGTTCGGGAAGACGCTGCCCGCGGGCTCCTGCTACTCGGTGGGCGCGGGCGGGCACATCACCGGTGGGGGCTACGGGCTGCTGTCCCGGCTGCACGGCCTGACGGTGGACCACCTGAGCGCGGTGGACATCGTCACCTGGGACGCGGCCGCGGGCCGGGGGAAGCTGAGCCATGTCTCCGCGTCCAGCGCGGACCCGGACGAGAAGGACCTGTTCTGGGCGCTGCGCGGCGCGGGCGGCGGCAACTTCGGCGTCATCGCGCGGTACTACTTCCAGCAGCTCCCGGACGCACCGGACCACGCCACGCTGTGGACGCTGGCGTGGGACTGGTCCAGCCTGGACCTGACGGCCTTCACGAACCTGCTCGCGGAGTACGCGGACCTGGTGACGACGCTGCCCGACAGCAACTTCACGTTGCTCAAGTTGAACCACGTCGCGGCGAGCCAGGTGGGCATGGTGTTGCAGGTGACGTCCCCGGCCGGGACGAAGCATGACCAGCACCGCAGGCACGCGGAGGACAGCGTGGCGCGCGTCCAGAAGCGCTTCGCGAAGGTCGCCCGGTCCAGACCGCTGGTGAGGCCGCTGGGAGGCCACCCGGGGATGATGACGCACCTGCTGGCCAGCGATGAGGCACAGCACATCACCTACCTGGAGGCGCTCCAGACGCTGAACGGCTCCGGACCCAACCAGTTCGGCAAGTACAAGTCCGCGTACATGAAGAAGGCGTTCCCGGCCGAGCAGGTGACGGTCATCTACGAGTGGCTCCACCGCTACCCCACGGGGATTCCCCAGGCGGAGATGGCTCAGAGCCTGCTGCAGGTGGACAGTTATGGCGGGGCCATCAACCGCTACCCGGCGGACTCGACGCCGGTGCCCCAGCGCAGCTCGCTGATGAAGCTCCAGTACCAGACGTACTGGAACAACGCCTCCAAGCCCGGCGAGGGCCTGATGTCGCCCTTCCGGGAGCAGGCCGAGGCCCATGTGGGGTGGATCAACGGCTTCTACAAGGACGTGTACGCGGCGTACGGCGGGACACCCAATCCCACGCGGGACTCCACGGGCACGGTGGACGGCTGCTACTACAACTACCCGGATGAGGTGCTGGGCACCCATGCCCAGGGCAACGTGGACCAGGCCCTGTGGCTGTACTTCCTCCAGAACTTCCGCCAGGCGCCGCGCAACCTGGTCAAGGTGAAGCGCCGCTGGGACCCGACCAACTACTTCCATCACGCCCAGTCGATTCCCGTGAGCTGATTCGCATCCCGGATGAAGACCTCCGGCTGGTAGTGGAACGTGTGCCGAGCCCTGGCCGTAGTGAAGGCCCAGCGAATGGGAACGCGGTGGCGGTTGGCATCGCGTTCCCAGGCGCGAGTCCTGTGGCGCAAGGCTTCGACTCAAGCGACCCGCAAGTGTCCCAGGCGCTGACGCAAGACGAGGCTCACCTCGATTTCAGCCTGGTTGAGCCAGCTGCCGTGCACCGGTGTGTAGTGGACGCAGAAGCGGTTCCAAAGGCGCAAGCCCTTCTTTCACTCGAAGCGACGTGTCAGCGAGAAGTGCGTGTGGCTGGTGTTAATGCGCACGCTATTTGATGGTTCACGGCGTTCCACGGACCGGCTCGTTGATGGGCACCTTCAGCAAGCGTACGGAACCACTGGAGTCCATCACGAGCGTGCGCGACCGGGTGTCACCGCCGATGATGAGCGCGTCTTGAGGCGATTCCCCTGAGGGAATCGACGGTTGCAGCCTGAGCCGGAGCACGAGGCGGCTCAAGGCTGCCCGGAGGGCACCGCCGCCAGGCGGCCGTAGGGCTTTGAACCGACTCGGGATTCCGGCGTCCATCAGCTAGTCGGCGCACCCGCCCATCAACAAGCGCGCTCGGTAACAGGCTGGTGAGGTTGTCCAGCACGAGATGATTCTTCCATGCTATGGGGTAGCAGTGCGTCAGGTCCCGCACTGGAGTTGGAGTTACACCGGTCTTGTTGAGTCCTGGCGACTTGGTGGGTCAAGCCGCAGTTCGGTACCTCCTCATAGTTGGCAGGAGACTGGTAGCCGAGGGCGGAATTCCTCCGGCGCAGGTTGTACCAGCCCTCGATGTACTGGAAGACGGCCATCCTGGCCTCTGAGTGAGTGCGGAAGGTCCGTCGGTCGAGCAGTTCGCACTCAAGGCTCGCGAAGAGGGATTCGCACAGCGCGGTGTCGCACGCGTCGCTGACGCTCCCCATGGAGGGACGGGGTCGTGTCCCTATAAGTGTGTAGTCGGCGAGCAGGGACGAGCGGGAAAGAGGGAAGCTCCTCGGTGAAACCAACCGAGACGGTCTCCCCCTGGCAGGGGAGCCGAGGAGTCCCCTGAAGTGGACGATACCGAGTTTGCCGCGCTCTCGCACGAGGAGGTGCGCACCGACGAGGGAAGCGTGAACACGCCTCACCTGCCCAGCGCGGCGACGAGTCGAGCCACGTAGGCGACGTCGGCGCCCGCAGGGAGCCGCAGCCGTGCTCCGCTGGCCAGCACCACCTCGAGCAGCGCGGACTCGGCGGTGCGATGGCCGAGACCTCCACCGGCAGCAGGCGAACTGCCGGGGTCCACTGGGCGCGCTGGCGTCGGCGCCGGCACACCCACGACTGCAGCGTGCTCAGCCTCAATCCTCGCTGCGTGGAGAATTCCTTCTGCGTCAGGCCGCTCGCATCGAACGCTTCGGCGACCTGGAGCCACTCCTGCTTCTCAACCTGTTTCGACATTCCGGCCAGGGTCCACCACGACGGCTTCCCCGGCAATGCCTCCCAGCACATCGCTCGTCGGACAGTTACGGACTGGTGGTGGCGTCGCCAGCGACTCCACTCCGGGACATGTGCAATCGGAGCCGCCACTACACCACAGGAGGCCTACCAGAAACATACGCTCGTCATTGCCAACCGCAGCCCCCCATAAATATCGAATACCACACCAGTCGTTCTACCCAACAACGCAACTGGGTTCAGGCCATCCCACCCGAGTCCCAACCAACCCACTCGGAATCTCCATTCTTCAAGGCGGCCTTGCGCCAAGACAGAACCAGCGCATACCGTTCAAGCCCTAACACTCCTTCCCCAAAGCACACCAATGCACTTCAGAGTCAGGCCGCAGAATGGACGATACGACACCCCAGGCACCCCCAGCCAAGTCCCCTGCATCTACTTGCTCAAGGATCGCTGGGATGACTACAACTACACCACATCATTCATCACATACTTCTTCGACGCACACGGGAGGCGCTACGATCTAGGAACAACCAAGATCCTCGACACTACAGGCCAAAACAATACTGTCCTCCCTGAAACCTTCAACAACCTACCTGAACACTACTGCTCGCTCGGACAATCACTCGAGTACTACGAGAACTGGTTCGCACTAGGAATAGAGACTGCAACCCAGGCACTCAGTGCTCTTCGAGATGTCGTCGCACACCCCGAAATAGGACAACTACATGAACACAGAGAGGGCTTTCAAAGCTCTCTGCTAAGATTTTCTGAGGCAGCCAAGGCATACCGCGAAGCCGGCATACATTTTGGACGAATCCCACTCACGGACTCGGGTTTTGATTTCTCATTTCGCTGCCGTCTGGATGGATTCACCGCCGATCACGAGATTCTTTTTGACTTTACCAAGAAGGACGCGCATCCGCACCGCCTTACGGCGTTCGTCGGGAAAAATGGGACAGGGAAAAGCGGAGTACTATCTCGACTTGCCGGGGCGCTAAGTGGTCTACAGCGAGATGCAGGAAGTTTCACTCCTGGAAGGCCACAATTCAGCAGAACCATCTGTCTGTCCTACAGTGTTTTCCAGCCATTCGACGTCCCCACGGAAAATTCCACAAGCTATCGTTACTGTGGCCTAAAGGATCGACACGGGCAAATAAATACAAACAGTCTCAATATGAGAACCCTGGAGTCCATTCAGATCATCTGGTCCCAAGGAAGAAGCCTGCAATGGCTAAATCTAATGCAACTTGAGGACATTTTCGCAGGAAACCTGCCCTTCAGTCTCGGCGAAAACACTAGCCCACTCCTGAGCGAAATCACAACCGCGCTAACATATCTCAGTTCAGGCCAGCGCATTGTGGTCTCGATTCTCTCCGATCTGCTCGAGCATATTACCAAGCAATCTCTCGTCCTTCTTGACGAGCCCGAAATCTATCTTCACCCGACACTTCTTTCCACTCTACTCCGGCTTCTTCACTCACTACTTGACGAGCATGACTCATACGCAATCATCGCCACACATTCACCAATTGTAATCCAAGAGATCCCAGCCCGCTCTGTCCGCGTCTTTACTCGCGAAGGCATGCACCCACTCCAAACCCAATTGCCCATTGAATCACTCGGGGAGAACCTGACCGACCTAGTCGACGTCGTCTTCGCAATGAATGAAGACGACAAGAATTACAAAAACATCCTTCGCGACCTAAAGTCACAACACAGCTACGAGGAAATACTCGAACTCTTCGATGGGAGACTCAGCCTTAACGCCAGGATGTTTCTGAAAAACGCCTAACCCATCACCACCATGCTCAAGCTCAACATCTGCTCAAGCACAGCCATTGGCAATTACGACTCAATAACAAGCGACAAACATGAACCCCGCAAAGGGCGACTTCGAATCCTTCGCACAATTATAGACGGGTGCTACACGGCCTACATGTCTGCAGCACCGCACTTCCATACATTGACACCCATTCAGGCTTCCGCAGAGAATACCCAGGACTTACTGCATTGCTACGATGTGCCCACTCAAAGCCTCAATAGACTCAAAACAAACATCAAGTCCGCACAACCAGCACTGCAACGCGCATTTTGTCCATATTGCGGAATTAACTCCCCCAATACTTTCGAGCACTATCTACCACAAGTAGACCACCCTGAATTCTCGGTATGCCAGTACAACCTCGTCCCTGCTTGCGGAGAGTGCAACTCCCAAAAAGGCACAACTTGGAAGAATGCCACCGGCCGCGAAATAATTCACTACTATTTTGATGATCTACCCTATCAATCCAAATGGCTATTCGCCAAGGTCGACCTTCAACAAAACGAACCCACTGTCGAATTCACACTCAAACTCCCACTCGTGCTCAATCCAGATGTCTTCAACCTCATTCGCAGCCACTACGCCAAGCTAAATCTCCTTGAGCGCTACAAGGCACGGTCTGTTGAAGCATTTTCCGACGCGCTCGGGGGGAATCGAGGCACATTATCGGAATCCGACTTGTCGGAGCTGTATCGTGCACGGGCGACCGACTACGCCCGAGATTTTGGCCGAAACTACTGGAAGGCAGCCATCTACTTGGCAATGGCCGAGAGCCAGGACTTTATTAAGTTCGCAGGGACCACTCTTCGCTCTGCAGCATAGTCTAAACCAGGGCTCGTCGGGCGCATTCGTCGAGGCATGCGCTTCTCTGTAAATATGTGAGGCCTCCTGAGAAGCTGCGACAAGCCCGGCGTGCGAGTACGCCACCTCAGTGGTCACCCAAAACCGGCCAATGAAGGTCCCCTGAAAAGCGGCCAAAGCGGAGGGCCGAGACGTTGGCGCCCGGGTAGGACGTGGAGTCCGCCTGGGGGATGGGCAAGTCTTGAGGGACAAGAAGCAGCAGCAGGTCATCGCCCTGGGTCGGTTGGGCTGGAGCCTGAGACGAATCGAGGAGGCGACGGGGGTCCGCCGTGAGACGGCCAGCGGCTACCTGAAGGCCGCGGGAGTGGGAGTGCGTCCGCCGCGCCGGTGGGGCAAGACAAAACCAGCCAACGAGGGGACCACCGACGGCGCGCCACGCGAGCGACGAGCCCTCCTCGGGAGCCAAACCGGCCAATGAGGGGACCACCGACGGCGCGCCACGCAGCCGCGCGTATCCGTCCGGTCAGTGACGTGGTGTAAGCCGCATCCCTCTAAACATCTTCGCGAAACAAGGGGGCACAGCTACCGGACGCTGCTGAGCTCGGCGACGCGCGCCTGGATCCACGGCAGGAAGCTGGAGACCTGCGTGTAGACCCCAGGAAACCCTGGTCTCGCGCAGCCCACGCCGAAGCTCGTGATGCCGTGGAGCACGTACTTCGTCCCGGACTTCACGACCAGTGGTCCCCCGCTGTCTCCCTGGCACGCGTCCTTGCCCCCCTGCGCGTACCCGGCGCCCAACATCGTGGGGCCGTCGATCTCGATACCTTGCGTGCGATAGCTCTGCGCCAGGGCTCGGTCACCGACGATGGGAACACCGACCTGCAGCAGGATGCTGGAAGAGTCATAGCCCCCCTCTCGCGTCAGGCCCCAGCCCGCGATGGACGCCATCGTGCCCTCCGCGAGCTCCGCGCCCACGGCCGGAAGACACACGGCCTGGATGCTCAGCGCGTCGGAGAGGGACACCACGGCGGAGAGGTTGGGACGCTGGGGCACGGCGGGCTCGCCACACGTTCCCCCGATGCGGATGGGGTGCTCCAGCTTGAGGACGGCGAGGTCGTTCTTCGTCGTGTCCGGGTCGTACCGCGGATGAGAGGTATCCGTCCGGTCAGCGACGTGGCGTGAGCAGTTGAAGATGGACGAGGTCCGTGCCCGACGGATGCCGGGACCAGAGGGCTGTTCAGCGCGAGGGTTGGAGATGTGACTCGGGCGGACCGGTGGTCTGCCGACGCTTCCACTCGTGCGGCAACAGCTCCGCGATGCGCGCGTTGGGATGCGTCTGGACGCGGAGCAGGACGTCGGCCAGGTACGTCTCGGGGTTGACGCCGTTGGCCTCGCAGGTGGCCACCAGGGCGTAGAGGCCCGCGAGGTTCTCACCCGCGGCCTCGTGCCCGACGAAGAGAAAGTTCTTCCTGCCCAGGGCCGCTTTTCTCAGCGCCGCCTCCGAGCGGTTGTTGTCCAAAGGCAGTCGCGCGTCCTCGACGAAGCGCGTCAGCGCGTCCCATTGCTTCGCTGCGTAGGAGAGGGCCTGCCCCATGGGACTCTTCGGCGGGTGGAGCGGCGTCTGGACTGCGAGCCACGTCGACAGACGCGCGAGAATGCGAGTGCTGGACTCCTGGCGCAGCGCTCGGTGCGCGGCGGTGCCCACGAGGCCTGCGTCCCGCGCCTGGGCTTCCATGCGGTAGAGCTCGAGGATGAGGTCCATCGCCTCCCGGGCCTCAGGCGCGGTGGACAGCGCCTCGAAGAAGCGACGACGCAGGTGGGCCCAGCAGCCGACGCGAGTGCGGCCCTCCGGCAGCGTCACCGCGTTGTAGCCGGTGTACCCGTCCACCACGAGCGCGCCCGTGGTGCCTCCCAGCACGTCCTTGGGCGTCTTGCCCGCGCGGCCCAGGCTGAAGCGGTAGCCGATGAGCCACTCGCCCTGGGGCGTCTGGGTGAGGAATGTCCACAGGTAGCCCCGGCGCGTCTTCTTCACGTCCAGTACGCGCAGTGGCGTCTCGTCGGCCCACACCACCTCCGCAGAGGCGATGCACTGCAGCAGGTGCGAGGACAACGGCAGCAGCACCTCGGCGGACTGGTGGAAGAGGTCCGTCAGCGTGCTGCGGCTCATGGGGACGCCGCCGCGCTCCATCCGCTGGGCCAGCCGGTGCAAGGGCATGGCGTCCGCGCACTTGGAGACCACGACGTGCGCCAGCAGGCCCGGCCCGTACTCGCCCTTGTCCACCACCTTGGGCGGCGCGGGCGCGGTGACGACGCCTCGGCCGCAGGCGCACGCCAAGGCCTCTTGCACGTGCACCTGCTTCTCGAAGAAGGCCGGCACGTACTCGTACACCACCGTCCGGCGCCCCTCTCCCAGGGACTTGAGGGCCTCGCTGCCACACGCCGGGCAGCGCCGCCCCTCGGCGGGCACCTCGTGCAGGACTTCGCGCTCCACGGCCCCGGCGGCCTTACGGGCCGCGCGCTCGCGTCGCGTCTGCAGTGCGCTCGCGGCCCGGGCCGCCTCGTCTTCCGGGCTGGTGGACGACGGCTTCAACTCCTTGGCCACCGGAGGCAGCTTCTCCGTCTTGCGGCCGAAGACGCGCCGCTCCAGCGCCGCCATCTTCGCCTCCAGCGACATCATCCGCTCGCGAAGCTCCTCGGCCTCCTCACGCCAGGGACAGAAGTGGTCTTGGGGCAGCTCGCGTGGCACCTGATGCCAACACCTCGCCGCGCCACGGCCTGTCGTCACGCTACGAGGACGTGCGCCCAGGTGGCGTCCAGGCGGGCGAGCGTTTGACGTCGGCGACGTCCATGCCGTCCAGCAGCATCGCCAACTGCGTCGCGTCCAACTGCACTGCGCTCGCGTCGGCGTCCACCTTGGGCAACCGGAAGCGGCCCGTCTCCAGCCGTTTGTACAGCAGTACGAAGCCTCCCCGGCTCCACGTCAGCACCTTGATGCGGTCGCCCCGCCTCGAGACGAAGGCGAAGAGGTGGCCGAAGTAGACGTCCTCGCCCCAGGCGGACTTCACCAGCGCCATGAGGCCGTCAATCGACTTGCGCTTATGCGGCGCACCGCATAAGCGCAATTATGCCGAGTCCGGCGTTATGCGGAGTTGAGGGGTATGCCGCGCCGCCCACGGTCGATCCGACCTAGCGTGTCGAGGCCATGAGACCCTTGGCCAACTCCGCATAATCGTGAGCTTCCTTTGCTGCCACCCGCCACTCCGGCGGATGCAAAGGAGACCTCATGCTCAGCGATTACTTCGAAGCGCCGTGGCGGCTCGCGCGGATGCGCGCCACCTGCGTCGGGCCGTACATCGACGGCTTCTCGATGGCACTCACCGACGCAGGCTACTCGCCCTTCACAATTCGCGGCTACCTCCGCGCTGCCGACCACTTCGGACGATGGGCCGATCTCCGCGACGTCGTCATCACGTCCTGGGACGACGATGTTGGGGTGCGCTTTGGTCGTCATCTCCCGCGCTGCAAGTGCACCAAGGGTAACCAGGGCATCTTCAAGAATGCCCTGGTCGGAGTTCGCCTGCTGTTGGCCTACCTGCGCGCGTGCGAAGTGCTCGCGCCAGCGAAACCGACACCGGCCACGCCGAAGCTCGCGTCGCTCTCGGAGCGGTTCGCGGACTGGATGGTGCGGCATCGTGGGGTCGCGCCCAGCACCACGGCTCGCTACCAGCGCATGCTGCAACCGTTCCTCGGCTGTTGCTGAGCGAAGTGGTTGATGGAGAGCGCGGTCGCGACGAGCGCGTTGGTTGCCGGGAAGGGATGTTGCAGGCCGTGCGGAGTCCAGCAGCGAGCCGGATTCTGGCGCGCCACGCTGCGTGAGGTAATCCACGGGGCTCAGAGAGGACGGGGCGCGGCGGTGTTCGCCAGCTCGCGTGAGAGAAAGGTGACCTGGAGCGTGCGGCAACACGCTCACAGGTCGAGCGCCCCGCTCAACGTGTGAGAGAGAAGCGAGGCCCCCAAGAAGTCGTACGGACGCGCGTCGGCGTCAAGTCCTGGGCTGCACAGCTGCCGTCCGTCTCGGCGGTACGTCCGGCGAGCTGCGCCGCGTGCGGCGCGGCGAGCCGCCCTGTGGGAGGGCCTCTGGGGCTTCATGGGCACGGAAGCCGGAGCCGCCAGGTACGCGGGCCACTGGAGGTTGGCGCGTCGCCCGTCCTCGTGGAGCTGCGCGTGCGACGCTACCGCTGCCGTAGGTGTGGCGTGTCGCAGACAGTCGTTCCCTCTCAGGTGCTGGCCAGGAAGCTGTATTCGCTCGCGGCCGTCGCCTGGGCGCTCGCCCTGTGGGG
>NZ_SRLW01000229.1:0-16256 GCF_006518215.1 Myxococcus sp. AB025B | reverse complement strand
CACCACCTCCTCCGCCACCACCGCCAACGCCCGAGGCCCAGCGGCCCTACGTCATGCCGAAGCTGCAGACGAGCGTGCCCGAGTACGAGCTCATCATCCCTCCGGAGGCGATGAAGAAGTTCGCCGAGGACGTGTGGACGCCCGAGCAGGACGCCGTCTTCAAGGCCAAGGGGATGACGTACCCGGTGAAGGTGCGGCTGCGCGGCGCGTCCGCGCGGTTCTTCGACAAGAAGAGCTGGAACGTGAGCTTCGCGGACGGCACCCGCTTCGAGGGGCGCACGTCGCTCAACCTGGTGGCCGAGTTCGCCGACGCGTCCATGCTGGCGGAGAAGCTGGCCTTCGACCTGCTGGAGGCGATGCGCGTGCCCGCGTCCAAGGCGACGTACGTGCTCCTGACGGTCAACGGCAAGAACGAGGGCGTGTTCCTGGAGATCGAGCAGGTGAACAAGGCCTTCCTCAAGGCCCACGCCTTCGCGGATGACGACGCGACCATCTACCGATGCGGGTGGAAGGACTGCGAGATGAAGACGTGGAAGGTGCCCTACCAGGGCAACTGGACGAAGAAGACGAACGAGCGGCAGCCCGACGACGCGCTCGTCGCGATGATGGACGTCATCAACCACTCGCCGGAGCCCGAGTTCGCCGAGAAGCTGGGCAAGCATCTCCAGCTGGAGCACTACCTGCGCTCCATGGTGATGGACGCGCTGATGTCCAACAACTTCGTCGAGGACTCGGAGAGCTACTTCATCTACGACCGGGCCGTGGCGAAGTGGTCCTATGTGCCGTGGGACCTCAACAACGTGGACGCGCGCTGGTGGTACCTGAACCCGGTGCCCGACATGGCCACGAGCACCAACAGCATGCGCCACCCGCTGTTCAACTTCACGCTGTCCGACGCGTGGACGGAGAAGATGTACCTGCAGCGCAAGAACGAGTCGCAGTCCTACCCGGGCTACCTGCCCGTGTTCTCCAACCTGGCCACGCGCGTGCTGATGAACCCGGAGCTGCGCGGGCGGCTGGACGAGCGGCTGGAGAAGGCGCTGGACGAGCTGTTCAAGCCCGAGGTGCTCAACCCGTACATCGACGCGGTGCACGCGCTCATCGACTCGCACATGCGGACGGCCCCGTACATCGACTACGCGCGCTTCCACGCCAGCCGCGACTACATGAAGCGCTACGTCCGGGAGCGCCGGGCCTTCGTGGAGAAGGACTGGGCGCGGCTCAAGGCGCAGCGCTCGACGCTGGTGTTCGACGCGTTCGACCCGGTGGAGGGCTGGGTGGACGTGGCCAACCACGGCACCACGGCCGTGTCGCTCCAGGGCATGGTGCTGACCACCAACCTGCGGGTGAGCCTGGCGCGGAGCGACCATGCGCCCACGCAGGTGCGCGCGCCCATGGGCGCGGTGCTCCCGGCGCTCACCGTGGCCCCGGGCGCGAAGGTGCGGCTGAAGGCGTCCGAGCTGGGCATCCAGCTGCCCCCCAAGGGCGAGCTGGGCCTGTTCGACGGCAAGTCCGTGGTGGGCGTGAAGGACTTCCTCTTCTACGGCGCGCTGCCCTCGGGCCAGCAGTACCAGCGCGGCGAGGCGGGCTGGGAGGCCCGCTGAGAGCAGCGCCCTCGCGGCCGGGGCCTACCGCCGCTCGCGGACGACGAGCGTGCGGCGGGCGGTGAGGCCCCGGTCATCGGTGACGAGGATTTCGTGCGAGCCCACCGACGGCGTCCACCAGACCCGCTCGTCCGCGCGCGCCGAGCCGAGCAGCGCGCCGTCCACGAACCAGGTGAGCGCGCGCTCGTGCGAGGCCTCCGCCTCCAGCGGCACCTCCTGCTGGTCGGCGGGCACGCCCGGAATCAGCAGCGCGACGTGGCCGGGAGCCGGTGAGACGATGGAGGGCGCCGCCCGGGCGCCGCCGGGCTCACACCCCGGAGCGGGCGCGGGGGGCTCGGGCAGCCGGCGGTGCTGCTCCTCCAGCCAGCGGCGAATCGTCGCCGGCCACGTGACGAAGACACGCGACTCCGTCTTGCGCCCCGTGCTGCACGTGGGGCCCACGGACAGGCCCGTGGCCACGTCCACCTCCACGCGCTGGTGATACGGACACACCGCGGTGGGCACGGCCGAGCGGCGCGCGTGGACGTGCTTGCGCTGGGTGCACGCCTCCGTCGGCAGGTGGCCCGAGTACGCGCAGACCTCCACCCGCATCAGGTCCTCCGGCACCACCGTCTCGTCCTCGGGCAGCGAGCGGCCCCGGGGCCCCACGCCCTCCAGGATGTCGAACAGCACCGGGCCCGCCGCGTCCGCGCCGACCAGGTGCACGCTCGGCGAGTGGTTGAAGTTGCCCAGCCACACGACGGCGGTGTGCCGGGGGCCGGAGCCCGCGGCCCACGCGTCGCGGTGGCCGAAGCTCGTGCCCGTCTTCCAGTGCACCCGCGCGGGCAGGCCCGTCAGCCGCCGTCGCTCCGGGAAGTCCGGCCGATCTCTCAGCGCCAGCGCCTTGCGCGTCAGCCACGCGGCGCCAGGGGACATGACCTCCACCGGAGCCTCCGGCGGTTGGCCCTCTTCCAGGAGACGCAGCGGACGGGCGCGGCCATCTCCCGCGATGGCCACGTAGAGCCCGGCGAGCTCCAGGGGCGTCAGCTCGATGCCGCCCACGGCCGCGGACAGGCCGTAGTGGCCCGGGTCCGGCACCAGGCTGGTGACACCCGAGGTCCTCAGCGCGGCCAGGAAGCGCTCCACGCCCACGCGCTCGAGCAGCCGCACGAAGGGCATGTTGAGGGACTGGGACAGCGCGTACTCCAGCCGCACCAGGCCCAGGAAGCGGCCGTCGAAGTTGCGCGGCGCATAGCCACCGTACGTCGTGGGAATGTCCGCCACGAGCTGCTCGGGGCCGGTGAGGCCCTGGTCGATGCCCATGGCGTACAGCAGCGGCTTGAGCGCCGAGCCCGGCGAGCGCGGCGTGGCGAAGCCGACAATCTGCCCGCCGTGCTCCGCGTCGAAGAAGTCGAAGTTGCCCACCAGCGCGAGCACCGCGCCCTGCTCCCGCTCCACCACCACCGCCGTGCCGTTGTGGATGCCCTTGGACTTCAGCTCCCGGGCCGCGTCGCGCATCACCCGCTCCACCAGGCGCTGCGTGCCCCCATCCAGCGTGGTGGACAGCCGCGTCTGGCCGGGGCGCTGGGCCCTGAGCCACACGGCCACGTGGGGTGCCTCGCGAGGGAAGGCCCTGAGCCCTCCCGGCACGTCCGAGGCGCGCACGTCGGCGAGCACCTGCTCGGCGGGCACCCTCGCCTCCTCCGGTCCACGCGGAAGGGCCTCCGCCTCCAGCAGCCTGCGGGCCACGTCGTCGCGCGCCGCGCGCAGCCGCTCGCGGTTCTCCGGCGTGGGGAAGCGGCGGTTGGGGTTCTGCGGCACCGCCAGCAGCGCGGCGATTTCAGCCGGGCTCAGGTGCGCCGCGGGGTGGCCGAAGTACGTCAGGGCCGCGGCCTCCACGCCCTCCACGTTGCGCCCGTAGGGGACGAACTGGAGATAGGCCGCGAGCACCTCCTGCTTCGTCAGGCGCAGCTCCAGTTGCACCGCGCGCAGGGACTCCACGAGCTTCGAGGTGAAGGTGCGCGGCCGGGGCTCCAGCATGCGCACCAGCTGCATGGTCAGCGTGGAGGCCCCCGACACCCGGCGCCCCCGCGCCACGTTGAGCGCGGCGGCGCGCGCCACGGCGAGCGGGTCCACGCCGGGGTGTGAGTAGAAGCGCTTGTCCTCCAGCGCGAACAACGCCCGGAGGTAGGCCGGGTCGATGCGCTCGACGGGCGCGGCGATGCGCCAGCGCTCGTCGGGCGCGAGGAAGACGTGGGCCGGGGTGCCGTCGCGGTACTCCATCACCACCGAGGGTGGAGCGGAGAGCCGCGACGGCAGCGGCACGGACCACGCCGCCGCCACTCCCACCGCCGCGAGGACGAGCAGCCCCGCGGTGGTCCAGAGGAGCTTCTTCAGGAGTGGACGGACGCGGCGCATGTCAGAGGAGGTTGTCCTTCCACGGGCCGGACACCTGCACCGTGCCACCCGCCTCGCGGGCCCACAGGCGAGGGTCGTACATCGCCTCGGCCTCCGCCGTGGGCAGCGTGAAGGCACCCGCCGTCACCGCGCGCACCGCGTAGACAATCTTCTTCGACTCGCGAGCCCCCAGCGCGCCGAAGACCTCCATGCGGTCATCGCGGATGTTGACGTAGTCCGGGGCCCACAGCGCGTCCGCCTGCACCCAGTCCACCGAGCCGCCCCGGCCCAGCCGCGCGTTCTCGATCTCCCAGCCCGCGGGCAGCCGGTCGATCAGCGCGATGTTCTGCACCCGCTCGGCCGTGGTGTTGGTCAGCTCCAGCTCCACGTAGACCAACTGCGCGAGCGCCACCGGCGCGCTCTTCAGGTCCACCTCCGAGCCATCCTGGCCGCGGTACTTGCGGCTGAGCTTCAGCCCCTCGCCCCCCACGCGCGGCGGGCCATCCGAGCGCACGCCCTCGCTGCTCAGCACGAGGAACAGCGTGCCCGCGGACTTCTCCTTCAGGTCGAGCTGGAGGCTCTTGCGCTCGCTCGCGCGGGCCAGCGCCCAGGTGCGGTCCGAGGCGCGCGCGTCCTTGGCCTGCTTCGCCACCACCTCCTTGCCATCCACCGTCAGCGTCGGCGGGGTGAAGCTGGTGGCCGCGCCCTTGAGGCGCTTGCCCAGGCCGGTGATGCCCCAGACCAGCTCCTGCGTCGTGTACCAGGAGCTGGGGCTCGAGCTCAGCGCGCTGGCGACCATGGCGGCCAGGGGCTCACCCGCGGCGTCGGTGCCGAAGAGGTCCTGGTAGGTGCTCAGCATGAAGCCGCGCCGGCGTCGGTCCGAGTAGAAGGACCAGCTGTTGCTCCGCTCCTCGGTGACGGGCGACAGGTCCGGGCTGCGCAGCTCCTTCTCGTAGCGGCGGTCTCCGGCGAGCCACAGCGCCGCCTTGAGCATGTAGTCCTCCTCCCGCTGCTCGCCCTTGAGCGGGGCCTTCTTCGCGCTCTCCGCGAGGGCGTCCACCAGCTTCTGCACGCGCGCCTTGCGGCCCTTGCCGGACAGCGCCAGCACGTAGTGCATGTAGGCCTCCGAGCTGCCGTGGTAGTCCCGGACGTTCGCGTTGCCCTCCAGGGTGTTGAGCGTGTTGCCCATCCACAGGAGCGCGTCGTCCAGCCGGTCCTGCGGGACGGGGAACTTCTGCTTCTGCGCGTCCAGGAGCATGTGCGTCGCGTACGCGGTGCCCCACAGCTGCGGCTCCGTCGCGCCCGGCCAGTAGCCGAAGCCTCCCGACGGCGTCTGCATGGACAGCACGCGGTTGATGCCCGAGAGCACCATGTCTCCCACGTCCCCGTGCTTCTTCAGCGTGGGGTCCACCTGGTCCACCAGCTCCGACACGAACAGCAGCGGCCGCGTGGAGGACGTCGTCTGCTCGATGCAGCCGTACGGGTACTGCACCAGGTACGACAGGTGCTGGAGCGACTGCGCATAGGGATTGGCCGTCACCCACAGCGTCGAGCGCTCCGTGGTGGGCACCCACCCCTGCAGGTGCTTGGAGACATCCGTCACGCCCTGCGCCAGCTCGATGCGCTGCACGCGGCGCTCGCGAGGGCCGGACGGCGACAGCGGCACGTCCAGCGTCTCCTTGGACGTGTAGCCGCCGCCCTCCACCACCACGCTCAGCCGCGCGGCGCCCACCGACTGCACCGCGCGGGCCTGGAAGACGAACGTGGTGGACTTGCCGTCCTCCACGCGCGCGCGGCCCTCGCTCTTGCCGAGCAGTTGCAGCGGGGACGCCGTGTCCGCGGGCAGGCTGAGCCCGGGCACCGGCAGTGACTCCGCGGCCAGCGTCACCTTCACGTCCTGCGCCTTGCCGGACAGGTTGGTGACGAAGACGGGCACCTGGATCTCGTCGTTCTGCGTGAGGAAGCGCGGCAGCGTCGTCTGGAGGACCAGCGGGTCCCTGACCAGCACCTGCGCGCTGGCGCGGCCCATGCGCTTGGGCCCCGCCGTCACCGCCATCACCCGCACCGCGCCCCGGTACTGCGGGAGCTGGAACGGCAGGCGCAGCTTGCCGTTGGCCGGCACCGGCACCACGCCGCTCCACAGGGCCACGGGCTTGACGGGCTGCACGCGGCCCGCGGCGTCCCCTTCCGCGTCACCACCGGTGGAGCGCGAGCTGCCGCCCGGGGGCACCAGCAACGTCCAGCCGATGGTCTCGAAGGTGTCCACGCCCAGGGCGCGCTTGGTGAAGATGTCCTTGAGCGGGTCCGGGCTCTGGAAGCGCGTGAGGGAGAGGATGCCCTCGTCCACCACGGCCACGGTGGCGAAGGTGGCGCCCTCGAGCGCGCCCAGGTCCAGGTCCACGGTGAGCGTGTCGTTGGAGCGGACCTCCTTGGGCACGTTCAGCGTGACTTGCTGCGTGTAGTCCACCGGCTCCAGCACGACGCTGGCCACGCCGAAGGCGCGGTCGGGCATGAAGGCCTCGGCGGACTCGAGGTGCGGGTCCTTCACCAGGAAGGTGCTCACGTAGACGTTGGGCGCGAACTGCTTGGGCGTGAAGCTCCACGTCACCTCGCCCGGCTCCACGGCCTTCCACTCGGTGGCGAGGACGCGGTCGGTCTCCGCGGTGAAGAGGATGCGGCCCTTGTACGGCGCCTTGAGCTTCACGTTGATGGGCTTGCCGACGACGGCCTTCGCGGGCACGGCCACGTCCAGCGACGTGGGCTTGAGCGGACGCGGCGTCTGGTCGACGCGCGAGCCCTCGCCCCACCAGTAGTAGCGGCCCTCACCCTCCAGCTCCAGGTCCGTCTGCGCGTTGCCGGAGCGCACGCGCACCAGGTAGCCCGCGGCGTCCGCGCCCGGCGTGACGGTGAGGTTGAAGCGGCCGTCCACCACCTTCACCGTGGCGCTGCCCTCGCGCAGCGGCCTCAGGTAGCGCTGGTAGCGGTCATAGCCCTCGCCCTCGTCGTAGTAGTACCCGTACTCCTCCTCCAGCCGCACGTACTCCACCTGCACGGTGGCCGGCGCCAGCGACGAGGACGCGACGAGCTTCCCGTCCCAGTCCACCACCACGCCGTTCACCGTGAAGGGCTTGCCCGCCTTCACCTTGCCCACGCTGGCCTGCAGACCCACGTAGTAGCGCTCCGGGTGCACGGGCACGCTGGCCTCGTTCACCGTGGAGCGGCCGCTGCCGGACTCGAACACGCTCGCGAGCGCGCTCAGTCGCGCGGCCCCGCGCAGCCCGCCCATGGCCGCCAGCGCCGGGCAGTGGATGAGCGCCTGGCCCTTCGCGTCCAGCGCGCCCTTCGCCTGGCCCAGCGTCACGGGGCGCGGCTCCTTGCCGTCCTGGCGCCACAGGCCGTAGGTGAACTGCGCGTTCTGCTTCGGCTTGAAGTCGGACGGCACCAGCCGGCAGTTGAGCTCCACGGGGCTGCCCTCGGCCGAGCCGCCGAACAGGTAGGCGGCCTCCACGGCGACGGGAATCTCCACGCCCTGCACGTAGCCGGGGGCCTCCGCGGTGGCCGTCACCTTCATGCGCTCGGGGACGAACTCCTCCACGTTGAGGCCGTAGGAGGCCACCTCGCGGTCGGCGACCTTCAGCGTGACGCGGTAGTGGCCCGTGTCCTGGAACGCCTCGAAGGGCATGTCGAGCGAGACCAGGCCCGCGTCGTTCGTCTTGAGCGGCACCTTCTTGAGCTCGCGCTCGCGCGGGTCCACCACCACCAGCTCCACCGGCATGCCCGTGGGCGGCGCCAGGTCATCCTGACCGCGCAGCACGCCCGCGATGTGCGCGGTGTCACCGGGGCGGTACACGCCGCGGTCGGACCAGAGCGAGGCGCGGTAGGCCTTCTCGGAACGGTACGGCTCGCCCTGCACGTCGGAGTTGGCGATCTCCGTCTTGAGCTCGTTGTACTTGAGATACGTCATCTCGTCGCCCTGGCGCGCGATGAGCGCGAAGGGCTGGCTGTCATCCACGCCGCCCGGGGGCACGTTGAGCACGCACCCGTCCGCGCCCTTGGTGACGCAGCGGCTGACGGCCTGGCCGCTCTTCTTCACCAGCGACACCTCCACGCCGGACACCGGGTCGGTGCTCTCGATGCCGAGCGCCCAGACCCACACCTCGCCCGCGTCCTTCGAGCCCGGCGCCGGTCCGCCCCGCTTGGCCACGAGGCTCAGGTCGGTGAGCAGCACGCGCGTGGCGGCCGACAAGTCGTTGCGCCGGACGGAGACCTCCACCAGGCCCCGCGTCGACGCGGGCACCAGGCTCGCGACGTCCAGGTACGTGGTGGTGAGCGTGTCCGAGGCCGACTGGAGCGGCAGCGTCTTCTTCACCACGAGGTTGGACGTGCGCTCGTCCGCCGTCTCGCGCTGGTCATCGCTCATCCAGAAGATGAGGTTCTCCGGCGGGACGTTGCGGACGGTGAGCTCCACGGCGTCCAGGTTCAGGTGCTGCAGGGGCAGGTTGCGCCACGCGCCGCGCGGCAGGTAGCGCCCCGCGGAGGTGAAGGAGAGCTGCGACTGGCGCGCGGGGATGGACAGCTCCTGCTCGAAGTCCGCCAGCAGCGTGCCGCCGCCCACGGACGTGGTGCCCGCGTCGATGCGCAGCGTGTACGTGCCGCGCCTGAAGTCGCCGAAGATGCGGAAGCCCTGCCGCGTGGGCGCCACGGAGACCTTCACCGGAGGCGTCACGTGGATGGCGGCCTCCGCCGTGGCGTCGTCCAGCACGCAGCCCTTGTTGCCCGACTCCCAGTAGTACGAGTCGTACTCCTGATAATAGCGGGGGCTGGCCGGCGCCTCCGCGGCCACGTCACGGCAGGCCACCTCGAGGTAGTGCCCGCTGCTGCCCTCCTTCCGGTTGACGCCGGTGATGTCCATGCGCTGGCCGCCGTGCAGGACGAAGGTGGCCTCGGCCGCGGGGGCGAGCGCCTTCGCGTCGGACGCGGCGGCGAGGCCCTGCTTGAGGGTGAAGCGCAGCGCGGCGGAGGGCTTGAGGCCGGGGCTCGCGAGCTCCGCGGTGACGGCGTTCGACATGCCGGCCACCGAGCGCCACTTCACGTCGGAGATGGGCTGGGTGCCCACCAGGAACGTGCCCTTGCCGCGCATGGCGCTGGGGGACACCGGACCGGAGAAGACGACGTCCACCTCGATGCGGCTCTTGGCCAGGTCCAGTTGCTTGGGCTGGATGCGGAGGAACTGGAAGGTGGGTGTCTTGAAGACGTGCTTCCAGGCGTCGTCGGAGGGCGACTTCACCACGCCCGCGTCGGTCTCCAGCGAGACGACCTTGACGGTGTACTCGGTGCCGAAGGCGAAGGCCTGACCGGACGAGGTGTTGAACGTCAGCGTGGAGGGCCCGCTCCAGGTCAGGTTCCCGGCCACCTGCGGCGAGATGGAGACGACGGTGCCCGGCTTCACCTCGTGGTCATCGGGGCGCAGCGGCCGCGCCAGCTCGATGACGATGGACTGGGGCAGCACGCCCACCGCGCCCTGCGGGCGGATGATGGGGGTGACGGCCTCCGGCTTGGGCGGCACCTTCACGACGGCGACGGTCGTCCCCGCGTCACCGCTGGAGACGGCGGGTGACGCCGTGGTGGTGTCCGGGGTGCTCGGCGAGGAGGTGGCGGGCTGCTGCTCGTCTTTCTTGCAGCCAGAGAGCGAGACGCCCAGGAGCAGCGCGGCGACGAGCCAGCCGGCGCGTCTGGCGCGCGGTGGCGGATTGGAGACGACGGACTGCGGACCCATGTTTCCTCCGGAAGGTGCCTGCTGTTCTTCATGCGACGTGCCGACGGCGCACACGCCAGGAAGCTTGGGGAGTGCGGTCGAACGCCCACGGCCCGCCCGCGTCCCCCACGCGTCCTCGGGCCCACAGGGTGTACGCGGAGCCACACTCCCGGTGGCCTCCGAGCACGCACCCAGCGGTCGATGGCGCCACGCTATAGGAGGGCCACGCATCGGGGTCAACGCCCCCAGGGAAGCGGGTATGGTGGTCCGGCATGGTGCTGCCCGTCCGTTTCGTCCTGATGCGTCCGCGCAACGCGGAGAACCTGGGTGCCGCTGCTCGGGCGCTGAAGAACTGCGGCCTGTCGGATTGGGTCTGGGTGACGCCCGAGGTGGAGGATTTGACGCCCGCGCGCCGGCTGGCGGTCCATGCCGAGGACGTTCTCGACGGCGCGCGTCGCGCGGACACGCTGGAGGAGGCCATCTCCGACTGCGTGTGGGTGGTGGGGACGAGCTCCCGCAAGGTGGAGGGCAAGCGGCGCCTGGCCCCGCGCGCGGTGGCGGAGGAGTGGGTGTCGCGCTCGACGCAGGGCACGGTGGCCGTGGTCTTCGGGGATGAGCGCAGCGGGCTCACCAACGCGGAGGTGGAGCGGTGCCATGACCTGTCCGCGGTGCCCACCGCGCCGGAGCAGCCCTCCATCAACCTGGCGCAGGCGGTGCTGCTGTACGCCTATGAGGTCCGCGTGGCCACGCTGGAGGCGCACGCCCCGCCGCCCGGCCCCCTGCCGGTGGCGGCGACGGACACGGAGCTGGCGCAGGTGGAGTCGACGTTGGAGGGCGTGCTGAAGTCGGGCGGGTTCCTCATCGACGAGCAGCCGGGGCGCACGGGCCTGCGGGACTTGTTCGCGCCGCTGCGGCGCTCACGGCTGACGCGCAAGGAGGCGCGGCTGTGGCTGGCCGCGCTGCACACGCTGCGCAAGCGAGGCTAGACGGAGCGGCGGTAGCGAGGGGTGGCGCGCGGGGACCTGGGGGGCGGCGTCTTGCGCTTGCGGGCGAGCGCCACGGCGACCCACGCGAACACGGCCGCGGCCAGCACGAGCAGCGCCACCCAGTACCAGTAGCTGTGTCCCGTGGAGCCCTCGGGAGAGACAGACACCTCCTGCGGCACCTGCGCCAGCGCGAAGAGCGGGACGGTCAATGCGGCAAGTGGAGCCTGGGCGTCACTCATGGGCATCCTCGTCCAGGTAACCTCTCCATCCTCACGGGCCGCTACAAGCCATGAGGCTCGCCGGGTCCGCGAGGTGGCGTGCCCAGCGCTCGGGGCCCTGCTCGGTGGGCGCGGGGCTACTTCGCGTTCTTCAAGCGCGCGAGGAGCTTGGGGTCATCGGGGAGCAGGCCGGCGGCGGGCAGGCGGGTGAGGAGCTCGCGCCAGCGCGGGTCGGCGGCGTAGGCGCGCTGGAGCAGCGGCAGGGCCTGGTCCACGCGGCCCACGCCCACGAGGGAGATGGCGTGCCAGAAGGTCATCTCCGCGTTGCCCGGCGCGAGCTTCTCCGCGGAGGCGTAGGCGGCGAGGGCCGCGTCGGTGTCCTTGTGCTCCAGGGCGAGGTCACCTTCGTTCATGAAGTTGTAGGCGCGCTGGAGGGTGACGAGGCGGCGGAGCTCCTTGAGGGGCTCGGGGTGGTCGTCGACGCGCAGGTCGAAGCGGCGGTCCATCCAGGGCCGGCCCGAGGGCTTCGCGGAGACGATGATGAGGGCGGCGGATTGCTTGCCGCGGAGGTCTCCGCCCTGGGTTTCGGCGGCCTCGAGCGCGGCGAGCATGCGCTCGGCGAGGTCGCCCTTGGAGGCACGATAGGCCTTGGCCATGGCGGGCCAGACGGTGTCCTTCTGCATCATGTTGGCCTGGACGGAGAAGCCCTCGCCCACGAGGTGTCCAGCGGCGGCGATGCAGCTCGAGCCCGTGTGCGCGGAGACGCGGCCCTGGGCATCCACCATGGCGACCTGGCGCACCTGGCTGGCGGAGTCGGCGGCGAGCAGGCCCTTGAGGGCATCCGGGGCTGGGCGGCCCGCGCGCATGAGGTCCAGGCCGAGACGGCCGTAGGACGGGTCGACGAAGGACTGGGTGGCGACGGCGCCCACGCCGGCCTCGGCCCAGGGCACGGTGGCGCCCACGGAGAACCAGTGGGATTGCACGGCGACGCCCAGGTCTCCTGTCGCCGGGTCCCTGGCGACGATGGAGTAGGTGTTCACGGGGCGGCGCGGCACGGCGGCCACGGCGTGGAGGGACAGGAGCGAGAGACAGAGGGCGAGTCGGGACATGCGGGGACTCCCACGGAGGAGGGGCGCAGGCTGAGCGAGGGGGCGTGCGACCGCAAGGCCCGACGCGGCATGGGGCGCGGCGGCGGCCTTACCTTCGAGGAAGTCCTGAACCCGCGAGAGGAGGACGCAGCATGGACCACATGCCTTATGAGTCGATGGAGGTTGGTGACGAGGAGCCGGGACAGAATGGCCGGCGGCGGAGCGCTCCCGAGGAGGAGGCACCGGGACGTACGCCCAAGTCGGCGGAGGGGGGTGGGCTCGAGGAGGAGCGCCGGATGCCTCAGGAGGAGCCCGGGAAGACACCTGGGAGCGCCGAGGGCGAGGACCCGGCTCCGCGGAGGTAGCAAGGAGGGTGTTCTCTTCGTCGGGTAGTTCCGACCGAGGCTCCGTGGAACATCTAAGCGCGCGCCATGTCACGACGCTTGGCCGCGCAGCGATGGGTTCCTATGCTCCCGCACTCCTACGCGGGGGCTGTGTGCGATGCAGTTCTTGGAGCAACTCACGACATATCTTCGGCAAACTGAGAACCCAGTTGCTCGAGGCCAAACCATCGGACCCTCGCGAGTTGAGCCAGCCTGGGCAAGGAACCAGTTGCTACATGCTCTCGAGAAACTCGAAAGCAAAGAATCCGAACCACGGAATCCCATTGAGGCTCCATTTGGATTTGGCCCTCATTCGCGTCTCGCCTGGCTCCACGACAAGTGGCTAAAGCGAGATGCGGTCGTCCGGTTTTCCCAGCAACTGGAGCGACTCCTCACAGAGAGCTTTGCCAGAGGGTTTTCAGCACAGCAAACCGAGGCGCTCATTGGCGTTGCCATAGAACGCCAAGTGGGGCTTTCCTCCGAGCTACAGAGTAAAGTCCGCACGCTCGAACTCGATCGACTCGCCAAAGTCGCATCTTCGCGAGTATTCAACGATGCGTATCGACACCTCGAACTCGACGTCCCTGCGTACGCGGAGCAGATACGCGCGGTCCGCGTAACAGAGAACACCACATCCCTGACACAGATCGGGCAGGTCTATCTTGAGTTAAAAGGGTTCGAAGCTGTCCGCTGGCTCACTCTGATTGAGACCATTCAGTCCCAGGGAGTTCGAGATCCGTGGAGGCTTAGTCCCAAAGCAGCGGAAGGACTCCTTGAGCTTTCGGACGTAGAGCTATTTTTTGAGCTGGATGATCCGTACTTTCACTTCGACTGGAGGACATTGTATCGCCTCAGCGAGTTCGGACTACTGACCGTAGACACGCTTGAGCCCAACCGAATAATCATCCATGTAGGCCCATCCGGCCACAAACTTCTAAACGAAATCACCAAGAACATTGAGACTCCCTTATCCGTTCTTGCCAACTCACTCGTTGCCGACATTTCATCTCTATCGATAGAATGGATGGAGGGTTCGAACCGGACCCTCACCACAAGCAGCGTCCGAACAAGCACCGCAGCAGAAGCAACAGCTCGCCAAGCACGAATGGTTGCACATGAGGTTCGCAATACATTGGTCCCCGTCAAGACGGCGCTGAATGCTATGTATCGCGAGCTTCTGGTCGGAGCACCGAGCGAAGTTCTCGCCCGAAGACGCGACCGCATCGACCGCGGGATGGACGCAACGTTTCGATTCATCGAACAACTGGTGGACCTCTCGAATCTCGCGGCAACACCAGTCCAGCCCTTTGAACCACTGACTGCGATTCGAGATGTCCTCACCAGTCTCGAACAGGAGACCGGCTATGGCTTCAACGCTTCGTTGAGCCCATCCCTCCCCCCAGTCTCCGGGCATCGCGCACGAATGGTGATGGCGCTCACGAACATCCTACGAAACGCGACCCAGGCCACGCTCAAGGGTGCCGCGGTCATCCAGGTCCATGCCGAAACCGTCGACGCGGCGAAGGCCATCCGCATCACCGTCGAGGACAACGGACCCGGCGTCCCGGAGCACATGCGGCGGGCCATCTTCGACGAAGGGGTGTCCCTCCGCCCCGGGGGCAGCGGACTGGGCCTTGCTCTCGTGCGCGAGGTGTTCGAAAAGGAGATGAAGGGGCTGGTTGCCTGTGACGCGTCGCCACTCGGTGGGGCACGCTTCATCGTCCGCATCCCCGTCACTGGCGCGGAGCCCCTATGAAACCGTCCGGAAGAATCCTCATCGTCGACGACTCACCGGACTTCCTCGACACGTACAGGACCATCCTGGACACGGAGGGCCACACCGTCGTCACCGTCGAGGACGCGAAGTCCGCGCTCGCCAAGCTCGACGAGCGAGGCTGGGACCTCGTCCTCCTCGACCGGAAGCTCCAGGGGCGCTCGGGCCCGGATACGGGCCTGGACCTCATGCGCGACATCCAGGCGCGAGCCCCCAGCGCCAAGGTCATCCTCGTCACCGGCGTCGCGGACGCGGAGTCCGTCGAGCGCGCCTTCTCCAGTGGCGCCTACGACTACCTGGAGAAGAACGCGTACCTGGAGGCCATCCTCAAGATCAAGGTGCGCAATGCCCTGGAAGGCGCCCGCGAGCGACGCATGGCCGCCCTCGCCAACGGGAAGCGCGAAGAGGCCATCCGGGAGCTCTGGCGAAGCGTCCAGACCGAGGCAGACCCCCACCGGAAGGGGCAACAACTCGAGGACCTCGTGGCCCTGCTCTTCAAGTCGATTCCCGGCTTCGAGCGCACGGAGACGAACCGCAAGAGCCTCGACGAGCAGATCGACATCCTCATCCCCAACGACTCGGCGGATCCGTTCTGGCAGCAGTCCCAGTCCCAGTACTTCCTGGGGGAGTGCAAGCACTGGGCGAAGCCCGTCGGCCCGACCGAGCTCGACTCCTTCCGCCTCGACATCAAGCGCCGCTTCGGCCGTTGCAAGCTGGGGTTCTTCATCGCCATCGGCGGCTTCACCGATGGGTTCAAGACCCGACTCGCGGCGTCACGCGAGGACGACGCGCTCATCGTGACACTCGACGCGGCGCAGCTTGGCGAGCTGGTGGAAACCCGGGACCGGAACGCGAAACTCAAGGACCTGCACACCCGCGCGCTCATGGCCAGCACCCGGGACACCTGAGCCAACGAAGCGCGCCACCCTGCCCCTCAACGTCGAGGGGCCAGGATGATGATGGCCATGCCAGCGATGGCGACGAGCGCGCCCACGACATCCCATGGGGTGGGCCGCTCCCCCTCGACGAGCCAGAGCCACGCGAGCGCCACGGCGATGTAGACGCCTCCATAGGCGGCGTAGGTCCGCGCGGCGCCTGTCGGATGCAGCGTCAGCAGCCACGCGAAGAGCGCGAGGCTCGCGGCCGCGGGGACCAGCCACCACACGGAGCGCCCCTGCCGCAGCCAGAGATAGGGCAGATAGCAGCCCACAATCTCGGCCAGCGCCGTCAGGATGAAGAGTCCGAGTGCATGTGCAAACGGCATGAGGAAGAGTCCCTGAAGGAAGGCCCGGGACACCTACCACGCCCCCGAGCTGAGCCGCCTTCGTCCCAATATCCAGCGCGGACGCATGTGCGAGAGGCGCGTTCCTCGCCAGCTCACGTCCCCGAGCGATGCACCGCGTCCCGGATGGCGCCCCGGAGCGCGGCACCCGACGTAATCACCGCGGAGATGTGTCCCGCGTCCACGATGCGCAGCTCGCTTCCAGGCCAGTGCGCATGGAGCGCGCGTGCTTCCGCCAAGGGAACGAAGGCATCCCTCGCGCACGCCAGGATGACGGCGGCGCTCGGCTTCACGGGCGGCGGCAACAGGCGCGCGCTCGCCGCATCCAGGATGGTCGCGAGCCGCGCCCTCGCCTCCGTGTCGTCCGGTGAACCCGCCAGCCTCCTGAAGTCGATGGAGCGCGAGTGCACGCCCTTCGTGAACACCGGCGCCGGCGAGGCCCCCGCCGCGAGCGCCGCGACGCCCACCGGCTCCGGAATCGTCGCCGCCGTCAACGCCGCCATGTACCCACCCATGCTGTAGCCCGCGACCGCGACGCGCTCGTAGCCCTCGCGCCGCGCATGAGCCACCAGCGCCCTCGCCTCCTCGATGGACGCGATGTTCATCTGGAGCTGCTCGCTCACCGTGCGGATGTGCGGCCCCTTCTGCCCCAGCGCCCGCCGCGTCCCGTAATAGGGGTTCTCCAGCAGGAACAAATCCACCCCCTCCTCCACCAACGGCGCGAACAACCAGCTCCGCAGCCGGAACCCCTCGTCCCGCGACGCCGCGAGCACCACACACGCATCCCGCC
>NZ_SRLW01000228.1:0-16365 GCF_006518215.1 Myxococcus sp. AB025B | reverse complement strand
GTCGGGGTTGCGGGCGCGGGGGAGCTCGGAACCGGGGCCTCGGAAGGCGCACCCCCGTTCACCTGCGCCTGGACGGAGCCGGGCACGAGCGACCACAGGACGACCGCTAGCAGCGGGAGCAGTGACTTGCGCGACAGAACGGGGTGCCTCAAGGGGAGACCGGCCAGGAAAAGGCGGGGCAATCTACGAGAAGGGGCCGAAGACCCTCAATCCAAAAGCGCGGAGCCATCAAGCCTCCGACACCTGCCCCCCTGCCAACCGCAGGCGGCGGGGCATGGAACGGGCCAGGGTTTCATTGTGGGTGACGACCACGGCGGTGATGCCCAGGTCCCGGTTGACGTCCCTCAAAAGCTGATGGATGCCCTCGCCGGTGGCCGGGTCCAGGTTGCCGGTCGGCTCGTCGGCGAGCAGGACGGCGGGCTTGAGCACCAGGGCGCGCGCCAGGGCCACCCGCTGGGCTTCACCACCGGACAGTTCCCCCGGCCTGTGGTCCACCCGCTGTCCCAGTCCCACCCGCTCCAGGAGCTCCCGGGCATAGGTATAGGCGCCGGCGCGGTCCTTGCGCTGGATGAGCGCGGGCATGGCCACGTTCTCCAGGGCGGTGAACTCCGGCAGCAGGTAGTGGCTCTGGAAGACGAAGCCCATCGTCTGGTTGCGGAACTCGGCGATCTCCGCGTCGTTCATGGCGAACACGGAGCGGCCCTCGAAGAAGACCTCCCCGGCGGCCGGCGCGTCCAGGGTGCCCAGCACGTGCAGGAAGGTGCTCTTCCCCGCGCCGGAGGCGCCCACCAGCGAGACGAGCTCTCCCTTGCCGATGTCGAGCGACACCGCGCGCAGCACGTCGATGCGCTTGCCGTGCAGGAAGTAGCTCTTGAAGACGTTGCGGATGGACAACAGCGTCATGGCTACTCCGCCTTCAACCCTTCCACCGGCTCCACGCTGCTGGCCTTGAGGGCCGGGTAGATGGAGGCCAGGTACGTGACGAGCACCGCGATGACGACGGCCAGCGCGGTCTGCAGGGGCTCCACGCGCACCGGCAGCGCGGGGATGTAATAGACCTCGGGGTCCAGCTTGATGCCGACCTTCTCGATGAAGAGGCACCACGACAGGCCGGAGAACAGGCCCAGCAGGCCGCCGGCGACGCCAATCTGGAGCCCCTCGGCGAGGAAGATCTTCACGATGCCGCCATCGGGGACGCCCAGCGCCTTGAGCACGGAGATCTCCTTGCGCTTCTCCAGCACGAGCATGATGACGGTGGCGACGATGAGGCCCGCGGCGACGATGATGATGATGGAGAGGATGATGCCCATCACCAGCTTCTCCAGACGCAGCGCGGAGAAGAGGTTCTTGTTCATCTCGCCCCAGTCGCGGGCCCGGTAGGGGTAGCCGCCCAGCGCCTTCACCACCTGCCCGGCGATGCGGCGCGCGTCGTCGATGTCGAGCACCTTCAATTCGATGCCGGACGCGCCCTGGACGCCGAAGAAGTCCTGCGCTTCCTTGAGCAGGATGTAGACGAACTTGGAGTCGTACTCGTACATCCCCGAGTAGAAGATGGCCGCCACGCGGTAGGCGCGGTTCTTGGGGACGGGGCCGGACGGCGACAGTTCGGTGCCCAGCGGGGACACAACGTTGACGCGGTCCCCCACCACCACGCGCAGGGACGCGGCCAGCTCCCGGCCAATCACGATGCCGGGCAGCACGGGCGTCTTCTTCGCGGGGCCGGTGCGACGGATGATGTCGTCCTCCGCGGGCGCCTCGTCACCCTCCCCCGCCGGCGTCTCGGCCTCCTCTTCGTCCCCGCCACGCGAGAGGATCTTCTCCGGCGTGTAGAGGATGTCGAGCGAGCCGCCGCCCAGGATGTTCCGGGGCAGGTCCGTCACGTCGCCCACCGTCTTCGGGTCGATGCCCTTGATGATGACGCCGTCGACGTTGCCCTCGGACGCGATCATCACCTGGTTGATGATGAACGGCGTCTGCCCCGCGATGCCCGGGACCTTGCGGATGGTCTCCATGACCTTGGGGTACTCGGGCAAATCCCCCGCGTAGCGCGACACCACCGCGTGCGCGTTGGTGCCGAGGATCTTCTGCTGCAGGTCCGCCTCGAAGCCGCTCATCACCGACAGCACGATGATGAGCGCCATGACCCCCACGCCCACGCCGCCCACCGACAGCGCGGTCATCATCATGGTCGGCGACTGCTCGCGCAGCTTCAGCTTGTGCAGCGCCTCGGAAGCGGCCAGCGGGTCCGACAGGCCCAGCGAGCGGATGCGCGTCTTCTCCACCGCGGCCTCGGCGGCGCGGATGATGAAGTAGACGAGCAGCGGCGGGATGATGCCGAACATCAGCACCGCCAGCGTCCCCAACAGGAGCGACGGGCGGAACACCGCCACGTGGCGGCGCGCGACGAACAGCTCGAAGCCGAGCTTCAGGTCCACGCGCCCGCTGCCGGCGGCGATGAAGCCCGTGTTGATGCCCAGCACCAGCGCCAGCACCAGCCCGGTGAAGGTCAGCCAGTACGCCAGCTCCGGGCGGCCCAGCAGTCCCGCGACATACGTCACCTCGCGCAGCCGGTAGCCGAGCGCGAGCTGGAGCGACGGAATCCGCTCCATCAGCGTGAGCAGGATGGGGACCGGCAGGCCCAGGTAGAGCACGCCGATGGTGGCCTCGGGCAGCGCGAGCCGCTGCGCGCGCGAAGCGCCCACGAAGCCGGAGATGAAGGCGACCAGGCCCGCGACGACCAGGGCGATGGCGAACGCCCCCGTGGGCGGGAGCGACAAGCCGCCGCCCGCGTCACGCGCGGAGGACAGGTCCGTGGAGGGTACGCCGCTGGAGAGCACCGTCTGGAGCAGCACCAGCACCAGCTCCGCCAGCAGGATGCCGCCGCCGTACGCCGCCAGGGTGCTCCAGTAGAAGTCCCGGTAGCGCGCCAGGCGAGGATACAGCGGGGCGCCGGCCGCGGGGCTCGGGCCTTCCGTGGGCTCGGGCGCGCGGCGGATGCCGGAGGCGATGAGCCCCCAGCCCACCAGCCAGGCGAGCGCCCCCGACCAGAGGAAGCCGGGGCTGCCCAGGGGGAGCGACTGCTTCGCGGCGGCCTGCGCCGGCAGCAGCATCACGCCGTCGACGAGCTGGGCCACCCCACCCCAACCGAAGAGCGACAGGCCCAGGGCCGAGGCCACCTCCGCCCACGCCTCGGAGGCGGAGATGGAGAGGCCGACGAGGATGAGGCCCACCAGGGCCACGAGTCCTCCGGCCCAGATGAGACTCCAGCGATGGACGGTCTGCCGTTCTGCCGAGTGCACTTGGCCTCCTGGCTACTTCGCCAGTGGCTTGAGGAGGGGAAACAGGATGACGTCGCGGATGCTCTGCGAATCCGTGAACAGCATCGCGAGGCGATCAATCCCGATGCCCTCACCCGCCGTGGGGGGCATGCCGTGCTCGAGGGCGCGGATGTAGTCCTCGTCGTAGTCCATCGTCTCCTGCTGCCCGCGCTGCTTGGCGTCGAGCTGGGCCTGGAAGCGGCCCTTCTGGTCCAGCGGGTCGTTGAGCTCGGAGAACGCGTTGGCGATTTCCCGACCCGCCACATACAGCTCGAACCGGTCCGCGATTTCCGGATTCTGGTCGTTGCGCCGGGCCAGCGGGGAGACGGCGGTGGGGAAATGGGTGATGAAGGTGGGATGAATCAGGGTGTGCTCGACGTGGGCCTCGAAGAGCGCGCCCACCAGCTCCCCGTGGTTCATCGTGTCCACGGCGCGGCGCTCGGCCTCGCCGCGCGTCGTCTTGAGCAGCTCGTGGCGCAGCTTGCCCTCGTCCGCCATGTCCTTGTCGGACAGCGCGCTGCCCAGCGCCTCGCGGATGGCCTCCGTCATGGAGATGCGCTTCCAGCCCTTGCCGAAGTCCAGCACGTGCTCGCCGTACTTCACCTTGGAGTCGCCGGTGACGGCCTTGGCCGCCTCCGAGATCATCTCCTCGCTCAGGTCCATCAGGTCCTCGTACGTGGCGTACGCCTGATAGAACTCGAGCATGGTGAACTCGGGGTTGTGCCGGGTGCTGATGCCCTCGTTGCGGAAGTTCCGGTTCACCTCGTAGACGCGCTCCAGGCCACCCACCACCAATCGCTTCAGGTACAGCTCCGGAGCGATGCGCATGTACAGGTCGATGTCGAGCGCGTTGTGGTGCGTGGAGAACGGCCGCGCGGCGGCGCCCGACACCAGCGGGTGCATCATGGGCGTCTCCACCTCGATGAAGTCACGCCCGTCGAGGAAGGAGCGGATGAAGCGGATGAGCTTGTTCCTGCGCAGGAACGTCTGCTTCACGTCCGGGTTGGACACCAGGTCCAGGTAGCGCTGGCGGTAGCGGATCTCCACGTCCGTCAGGCCGTGCCACTTCTCCGGCAGCGGACGCAGCGACTTGGTCAGCGGGGAGAACTTCGTCGCGGCCAGGGTCAGCTCGCCCGTCTTCGAGCGGAACAGCGTGCCGGTGACGGCCAGGAAGTCGCCCAGGTCGCACAGCTTGAAGACCTCGTACGCGTCCGCCAGCGCGTCCTTCTTCATGTGGACCTGGATTTCGCCCGAGCGGTCCCGCAGCTTGATGAAGGCGGCCTTGCCGAACGAGCGCATGGCGACCAGCCGGCCCGCGACGTCGTAGGTGACGGGGGTCTGCTCGAGCGACTCCGGGGTGGAGTCCGCGTGTCTGGCGAGGATGTCGGCGGCGAGGTGCTGGGGAGCGTGGCCGTTGCCGTACGGGTTGAAGCCGGCCTCGCGCCACTTCGCGGCCTTCTCCAGCCGCTGCTCGTAGATTTCCTGCTCCTTCGAACCCAGGTCGTTGTTCTGGTCTTCAGCCATCGCGCGCCCTTCCAAGAGGCGCGGCACCGTAGCCAAGGCTCCCCCGGGACGCAACGCAACACATCGGGAAGCTTCAGGGGGCGGCCATCACCAGGAAGGCGGCCACGGCGGCGGCCAGGAGCAGGGGGATGAGGATCTCCACCGGGAAGCGGTGGTTCATATGCGCCATGTGCAGGCCCTTGAGGCCGAAGCGGCGCTGGCGGCGCACGCGCGTCATCACCAGCGACGCCAGGGCCGGGGGGGCCTTCTCCTTCTGCACACCCCGCACGCGCTGCACCGTGCGCGAATAGCCCTCCCACCCGTGGCGGCACTCGTCGCAGCCGTCCAGGTGCGTGCGCACCGCCTGCGCCTGGGGGGCGGGCAGCTCGTCGTCGGCGAGCGCGAGGAACAGGGCCCTCGCCTCGCGGTGGTTCATCCGCGGGTCCACGTCCGGGAGTCTGCGATGGAATTGGCTCATGGCTCAAGCCGCCCCAGGAGATTGGCCAGCTTCTCGCGCGCGCGGTGCAGCCGGCTCTTCACGGTGCCCTCGGGCAACTCCGTGATGTCCACGATTTCGTCGTAGCTCAGCCCCTCGATGTCGCGCAGCGCCACCAGCACGCGCGCGTCGGGGTCCAGCTGGGAGATGGCCCACTGCACCCGGGCCCGCTCGCGCGCGGACTCCAGGGCGGCGTCCGGCGTGGGCGGGGCACCCGGGCCGTCCACCCACGCGTCGCTCGTCTCGTCGTACTCCTCCGAGCGGCCCCGGCCCCGGCGCTTCAGGTACTTCAGCCGGTTGATGCAGTGGTTCTTCGTGATTCGGAACAGCCAGGTGGACAGCCGCGCGTCCTCGCGGAAGCGGCGGACGTTCTGGTGCACGCTGACGAAGATCTCCTGCACCAGGTCATGCGCCTCCTCGCGGTCCCCGAGCATGCGGACGCAGAAGTCGTAGACACGGTCCTGGCGGGTGCGCACCAGCTGCTCGAAGGCATCCGAGTCCCCTTGGCGAAGGCGCGCCAGCAGGGCCGCGTCCTCACGCCGGGAGTCGGACGCCTCGGCGGCCGGCCCGTCCTGTCCGATTTCGAGCACGCCGCCCGGTGACACCGGTGTCCTCCCGCGACGGCCCCTCCCTCCCAGGAGGAGCCACAGCCCCAGAAGCCTACCCCTTTCCCCTGCCCCGCCGCCTTCCGACAGCGGGGCGTGGAAAAGGTTCCACCGGACTGCGCGACTAATCCAACGCCGCGTTGCGGTTGGGGTTCTTCACGCCCAACAACTGCGCGGTGATGAACTCCTCCAGCTCACCGTCCAGCACCGAGTCCACGTTGCCCGTCTCCACGCCGGTGCGCAGGTCCTTCACCATGCGGTACGGCGCGAGCACGTAGGAGCGGATCTGCGAGCCGAAGGAGATGTCCTTCTTGGCGGCCTCGGCGGCGTCGCGCAGGGCCTCGCGCTTCTTCATCTCCAGCTCGTACAGGCGGCCGCGAAGAATCTTGAAGGCCATGTCCTTGTTGGCCGACTGCGAGCGCTCGGTCTGGCAGGTGATGATGATGCCCGTGGGCAGGTGGCGCAGCTGCGCGGTGGAGGACGTCTTGTTCACCTTCTGTCCACCGGCGCCGCCGCCGCGGATGAACTTCAGGTCGATGTCCTTCTCCGGGATGTCGATTTGAATGGTGTCATCGACCTCCGGGTAGACGTCCACGGACGCGAAGGCCGTCTGGCGGCGCGCGTTGGCGTCGAAGGGGGAGATGCGCACCAGCCGGTGCACGCCCACCTCGGCCTTGAGGTAGCCGTAGGCGAAGTCGCCCTCGATGCGCAGCGAGACGTTCTTGAAGCCCGCCTCCTCGCCCGGCACCTCGTCGTTGATCTCGACCTTCCAGCCCTTGGACTCGCAGTAGCGCGTGTACATGCGCAGCAGCATGGCCGCCCAGTCCATGGAGTCCGTGCCACCAGCGCCGGCGTTGATGTCCATGAAGCAGCTGCTGCGGTCCTGCTCGCCGGAGAGCATGCGCGCCAGTTCCAGCTTGGCGACCTCGCCGTCCAGCCCCTCGAGCGAGCCTTCCGCCTCGCGGGCCGTGTCCTCGTCACCGGCCTCCGCGGCCAGCTCCAGGAGCGTCTGCGCGTCATCCAGCCCGCGCATCACCTTGTCGTAGGCGCCCACGCTCAGCTCCAGCGTGGACTTCTCCTTCAACATCGCCTGCGCCTTGGTGTTGTCGTCCCAGAAGTTCGGCTGCGTGCTGTCCCGCTCAATCAGCGCGATGCGGGAGCGCTTGCGGTCGAGGTCAAAGATGCCCCCGGAGCGCCAACACGCGCTCCCTGAGGCCGTTGATCTTCTCCATCGAATCGTTCGCCATGGTGTGTCGTTCCTCGTCTTCGGACGCGCGCGGCGCTGCTCGCCGACCGCCCGGGTGAAAGGGTTGAAGGTGAAGGCCTCAGGGCGCCTCGAGCCGAGCGACGGGCCCGTCCCGCCGCGCTGACGCCCGCGCCCCGCCCGGCAGCCGCGCCAGCAGGCGCTCCAGGCCGAAGGCCCCCGCCATCCCCAGGGAGATGGGCAGGATGAGCGCGATGAGCCGCCAGTTGTCCTGGTCGAACGGCGGCAACAGCTTGAGCACCACGCCCAAGACGCCGCTTCCCGCCAGCACCGCCCAGAGCTTGAACAGCCGCGTGCGCGCCTTCGGGTTCTTGCCCCGCATGAGGGACACCCCGAAGGGGATGGCGAGCAGCGTCAGCGGGTTGGCCAGAAAGAGGTTCTCGTTGCGGTACGTCACCGTGTGGTCCGTCACCAACCACATGACGAAGAGCGCCGTGCCGGGGATGCCCAGCACCAGCCCGAGCAGCGCGTTCTCCAACCCGAGCAGCACCCGGGGCAGCCGGCCGCCCTTCTTGCGCTCCCAGGCGGCCAGCCCCAGCGCGGCGCCCCCGAGCCCCAGCCCGAGCGCCAGGATCCACGGCCCCCAGGGCGGAGGCTCGACGGGAGGACGCGGGCGGTTGGACGCCTCGTAATAGTTCCACTGCCGGGCCACCAGCGGACGCAGCTGGCCGTCCGCGCCCTTCACCTGGAGCGAGGCGACCTGCTGCTCCAGCTCGTCCGGGAGGAAGGCCTCCTCCCAGCGGGTGATCGGGTGGTCGATTTCATCGTTCATCATGAAGTCGAGCAGCACGCTCATCGGCGGGTTCACCGCGGTGTAGCGCCGCGTGTGCTCGCGCAGCGTCATCCGCCCCGGCGCCCGGTCCGCCTCGCGCAACTGGCCCCCCGTGGCCACGTCGATCATGTCCCGCAGACGCGTGACGCAGTTGTCGTTGTAGTGGTGATACAGGTACTCGCGGTTCTCCGGCAGGACGTTGTCGGCCAGGCGCCTGGCGACCTGCTCGCGCTGCTCCGGGGTGAGGTTCAGCTCCTGGATGCGGACGTCGCGGTCCTCGGCGCGGTAGTAGCGGTAGGTGGCCTCCGCGCGGGCCTGCCCCACCCAGAACTCCAGGCGGCCCATGGCGAAGCGGGCCAGCATGGCGTCGTCGAAGGAGAACATCCCGTAGTTGTAGAGACGCGAGACGCCGAGCTTGCGGTCCTCGACCACCAGCGAGCCGTGGCCCCACCAGGCGGGCACGTCGTCGCCGGGGCTGAACGTGGCCAATGAGATGACCAGGTCCTCGCCCTGGCTCTCGCCCGTGCCCCAGGGGGGCACAAGCCCCGACTGCGCATGCGCGGGAGACGCGAGCAACAAGCCGAGCAGACCGAGGGCGATGAGCGACAGGCGGAGCATGGCTGTGTCCAACACGCGGGAGGCGGCCTACCTATCATGCGCGATGGCCGACTCAATCGACAGGATGCCGGATTGTCCGACAGGGAGCCGTGCGAGGCCTACATCAGGCTGCGCGCCCGGCGGGCCTTCGCGTCCACTTGGAGCGAGTCCGCCACCATGCCGCGCTCGCCCAACAGCTCCTCCTCCAGGGCCGCCATCCGCTTGGCGTCGCGCGGGCGCTCGTGGTCGTGCCCCAACAGGTGGAGCAGCCCGTGCGCCAGGTAGCGCGCCATCTCCGACTCCAGCGGTCGGCCGTACTCCTTGGCCTGCCGCTTCGCGGTGTCCAGGGAGATGACCACGTCGCCCAGGGGCCGGGGGCCCGGAGTCCCCTTGGGCAAATCGCCCGCGGGGAAGCTCAGCACGTCGGTGGCCTTGTCCTTGTCGCGCCAGGTGCGGTTGAGCCGGCGGATGGCCCGGTCGTCGACGAGCGACAGCGACAGCTCGCAGTGCGCCAGCGACAGGCGCGTCAGGTAGTCGCGCGCCCACGTCGTGAGCAGCCGGCCGAACTCCTTGCCCTGGGGGTGCGCCACCTGCAGCGTGACGACGTTCTCCGTCTTCGGGGGCGCGGGGGCCTCCATGTGCGCGCGCTCGGGGCGGAAGGCCGGGGCGCAGACGGACCAGTAGTCACACGCGCCCTTGCCGTCGTTGCGGTACACCACGCGCTTGCCGCGCGGCACCAGGCCGACCTCGCCCGCGGCGATGCGCTCGCGGCGGCCCTCGATGACGAGCGTCAGCTCGCCCTTGAGGACCAGCACGACCTCGTCGAACTCCGGCCGCTGCGCCGGCTCCGCCCAGCCCGGCGGCGCCAGCATGCGCGCCACGGAAGCCGAGTCCGTGCCGGTGGTCGCCGCGCCCACGAACTCCTCGATGCGCTTGCCGTCATCCCTCGGGATGACCTTGCCCTTGCGCAGTCTCACGCCGTCACTCCTCGCACCCCTGTCACGAAGCCCCCGCCGAGCGTGCCTTGTCCTTGGTCTCCACGGCCTTGCCCCCCGCCACCACCAGCGGCGGCGCCTTGCCGCCTCCCACCGCGCCGGCCGGATACACCGGACGCGTGTGGTAGATGCCCTCGAGCGTGTGCAGGAAGGACTGGGAGATGAGGTTCAGGTCCTTCAGCGTCAGGTCGCACTCGTCGAGCTGCCCCTCGGAGAAGATGAGGTTGATGATCTTCTGGAGCTGGGCCTGGAGCTTGGGCGTGGTGGGCTCCGCCATGGAGCGCGTCGAGGCCTCCACCGCGTCGGCGATCATCACCAGCGCCGCCTCGCGGAACTGGGGCTTCGGTCCCGGGTAGCGGTAGATGCTCTCGTCGATGGGGGGCGCGCCTTCCTTGCCCTCCTGCTCCTTCAAGGCCTTGTGGTAGAAATAGCCCACCGTGCGCGTGCCGTGGTGCTGCGGAATCGCGTCCGCCACCAGCTTGGGCAGCCGGTACTGGCGCGCCATCTCCAGCCCTTCCGTCACGTGGCGCTTGATGATGACGGCGCTCATCGCGGGGGCCAGCGAGTCGTGGCGGTTCTCGCCCTTCTGGTTCTCACCGAAGTAGAGCGGATTCCGACCCTTGCCGATGTCGTGGTAGTACGCGCACGAGCGCGCCAGCAGCGGATTGGCGCCGATGGTCTCCGCCGCGTTCTCCACCAGCGTGCCGATGATGATGGAGTGGTGGTAGGTGCCGGGCGCCTGGACGATGAGCTCCTTGAGCGCCGGGTGGTTGAGGTTCGCCAGCTCCAGCAGTTTGATGTCGGACGCGTAGCCGAACGTCATCTCGATGAGCGGCGTGAGCGCCATCACCATCACCGGCACCGCGAGCGACGAGCCGACGAACGCGCTCAGCGCGGTGATGGCCGTGTCGGCCGTCAGGCCCTTGCCCTCGACGAGGAACAGGAACAGCACCGCCACCGTGTTGGCCGCGCCGGTGACGAGCCCCGCGCGGAAGATGCCCACGCGGTCCTTCGCCCGGACGATGCGGTCGGCCGCCACCAGCGAGCCCACCAGCGTGTAGATGCCGAACGCCAGCGAGTTGCCCAGCATCACGCCCGCCAGACACGCGAACACCATGGCGAAGAAGAGCGCCAGCTCCTGCGTGAGGATGAAGCGCACCAGCATGGCGCCCGCGGCCACCGGGAACACGTAGTAGAGCGCCTCGATGGGCAGCGCCGTGTACCGGTCCTGGATGGCGTCCGCGATGGACACCCAGAGCTGCAGGAGCGCCAGCGTGCCCACCAGCAGCCCCCCCAGCAGGACGCCGTCCTTGCGCGTGGGCCGGAAGCGGCGGAACGCCGTCATGCAGAAGAAGTACGAGGCCACCACCAGCAGGGCCACCAGCCCCGTGCCGCCCAGCTGCACCTGCACCAGGTCCAGCCGGTCCGTCTCCGCGCGCATGCCGCGCAGCACCACCAGGTGCCCCTCGTTCACCAGCTCGCCATCGCCGATGACGCGCTGGCCCTTCTTGATGGAGATGACGGCGTCCTTCACCGCCTGCGCGGCCTGGTGCCGGCGCGCGTCCGTCTCCGCGATGTTGATGGTGAGGTTGGCGCGCACCAGCCGCTTGGCCAGCCGCAGCACCGCACGGCGCTGCACACCGGGCGCGTCCGGCAGGAGGTTGCCGGGGATGGAGGCGAAGCGCTCCATCTCCTGGTGCGCCTCACGGATGTCCGCCACCTGCGGCGCGCCGTTGGGCAGGGTCTCCTCGCCCTTGTTCACCACGTCCCGCACGGTGAGGCCCTGCGGGGCCTCGCGCGCCAGCTCCTCCCGGGAGCCCGCCACGTTCACCGGGCCCTGCTCGGAGCGGTACGCCCGCTCCAGCAGCAGCAAGGTGGCCGTCTCCACCTCGTCCGAGAACCCCTTCGCGTAGAGCGCCTGGAAGTCCTCGGCCTCCAGCCCCGCGTCGCGCTGGCCGAAGAGCAACTCTTGGAGCTCCGCCTGCATCTCCTCGCGCGTCCGGCGCTCACGCTCCACCTGCTCGGGCGTCAGCACCGGGGCCTTGCGCGACTTCTTCGGGGCGGCGCCCTCCTCCGGCTCCAGCTCCGACTGGGCCTCGGCCAGCTCCGCCAGCCGCTGGCGCATGGTCGCGAAGGACGCGCGCACCACGGTGCGCAGGTGTCCCACCACGGCCGGGTTCAAGTCGTAGACAGGCTTGACGGCGGAGCGGGCCTCCTGGCGCCGCTGGGCCGTCATGGCGCGGTGGACGACCTCGTAGTCGCGCACGGCCTTGAAGCCCGCGGGGGAGCTGGCCCGGAAGGGCTTGCCGAGGTTCTCCTCGGAGAGGGCGGGGATCTGCTGGCTGTACAGCCCGGGGGAGATGACGAAGCCCGCCCCCACCGACACGAGGAGCAGGAGGAACACCTGGACCGCACGCCGCCCCCAGACGCCTCGGCCCAGGCCAAAGCGTGCTGCGAGCGCGTCCAACGGACTGGGCGCGGGGTGCTGCGGTTCCGGTTCGTCCATGGAGGTCCTCACCCTAGATAGGGGCCGTGGCTCCATCAAGGCCGCAGCGTCCCGGAATATTCACGGGGCCGGAAATACGAATGCCCGCCCGCCAGGGTAGGCGCGGGTGGGCATACGTAAGCCTCGACAGGTGCTCAGCCGACGGCGGCCTCCGGCGGGATGGCGACCAGGGGAGCGGACTCCGAGGGGGAGGCCGTGGCCTGGGCGGCCTCGCGAGCGGCGTGGGCCTCGCGCTGCGCCAGCTCCGCCTTGTCGTACGCGCGGATGACCTCCTGGACCAGCGGGTGGCGCACGACGTCCACGTCGGAGAACTCCGCGAAGTGGATGCCGTCGATGTTCTTGAGCACCGCGCGGGCGTGGTTCAGGCCGGACAGCTTCCCGGTGGGGAGGTCCACCTGCGTCACGTCGCCGGTGATGACGGCCTTGCTGTTGTAGCCCAGGCGCGTCAGGAACATCTTCATCTGCTCCACGGTGGTGTTCTGGGCCTCGTCGAGGATGACGAAGGCGTCGTTGAGGGTGCGGCCGCGCATGAACGCCAGCGGAGCCACCTCCACCACGCCCTCCTCCACCAGGTGCGCCGCGCGCTCGGCGGCCATCATGTCGTGCAGCGCGTCGTAGAGCGGCCGCAGGTACGGGTTCACCTTCTCCTGCAGGTCTCCTGGAAGGAAGCCGAGCTTCTCACCCGCCTCCACCGCGGGGCGCGCGAGGATGATGCGCTTGACCTTGCGCTCCTGGAGGAAGGCCACCGCCATGGCCATGGCCAGGTACGTCTTGCCCGTACCGGCGGGGCCGATGCCGAAGACGATGTCGTGGGCGCGGATGGCGTCCACGTAGCGCTTCTGGGCGATGCTCTTGGGCGCGATCTGCCGGTTGCCGGAGCTCTTGAGGACCGGGCCGAGCATGACCTCCTGCAGGGACTCCGCGCCGCGGCCGAGCACCTTGATGCCCTGCTCCACGTCCTCGCGGTAGATGGGGCGACCGGCGCGGATCATCCCCTCCAGGTTCTCCAGGAGGCGCACCGTGAAGGCCACCGCGTCGGACGGGCCGGACAGGTGGAACTCCGTCCCCCGTTGTCCCACACGGACCCCGAGGCGTCGCTCCATCAGTTTGAGGTTTTCGTTCTGGTTGCCGCACAGCGCCAGGGCCGTCTCGTTGTCACGGACGTCCACCTTGGCGGAGGAGGCGGTGACGGCGGCTGCGGGCGCTTCCAACGTGGCGGGGTTTCGCAATGCGGGTCGTTCCTCGGGTCGGTACCAGTTGTCTTCAACGTAACGCCGCCCCCCCCGGCTCCGAAAGACGACTTCACGCAGAGGCTAGCGCAAGGGTGGCAGGAGGACGAACCGCCGAGCGGCCAGCCGCCGGTAGTAGTACTCCTCCCGCCAGGGGTATCTGAGTTCCTCCGAGCTCAACAATCCAGCCTGGACCAAAGCATCCAACCGCTCCGGCAACTCACCCCGTTCCAGACGGAACACTTCGAGCGCGGCCTCGATGCGGACGCGTTGGGCATCGGAAACATGACGCTGGGCCGCAGGGTCCGCGAACGCCGTGGCCCCGCGCGTGCGCTCCGCATCGGAGAGCGCCACCCGGAAGACGACCACCCCCAGCACCGCCAGCACCAGCATGGTGGCCACCACGCGCCCCACCGCGCCCACCAGCCGTGAGAGCAGCCGCTCGTCACCTGGGGCCGGAGCCCTTGCGCCCTCGGGGTGGATGACCCGGACGTACTCGCCCTTCACCAGGTTGTGCAGCGCCTTGCAGGTCTCGAACTCGCCCAGGCAGCAGACATCCACCAGCTTGCGCAAATCCCGGCCGGGCGCGATTTCGTCGTACACGCGGCGCTCGGTGCCCGCGATGACGCCCAGCTCGCCGCCCTCCTCGCCCTCGCGGGGCGGGGGCAGCGCCTTGAGCCGCTCGAAGGAGAGGTCGTCGCGGTGGATGGACTTCCGGATGACGGGCCACTCGTCCACCATCCGGAAGCCCTCCATGAGCACCGTCTCGGCGCGCAGGGGGCGGATGGCCTCGGCGTCGGGCTCCACGGGCTCCTGGATGAACTCGTAGGTGCCGGCCTTCCACGTGAAGAGGCGGTAGAGCGTCTCCGTGGCCTGCAGCTGCATCATCGACTGGAAGCGCTCGGTGGTGAGCGCGTGGCTGGAGACGAGCACGTCGCCCAGCCGCTTCAGGGTGCGCCGCTGCGTCTCCAGCGCCGCCTCCAGCTGCGTCTCGGTGATGAGCTCGGCGCGCACCAGCATGGCACCGATGAGGTCCTTGCGCTTGCGGGTGACGCTCTCGACCTTGATGATGTGGCCGTCCCGGAAGCCGATGCGGACCTCCTGGTCCTTGTTCTCCAGTTGCAGCGAGCCCGTCTTCTGCTGCTGGCCGATGAGCTGGAGGATGTCGCCGATGCCGAAGTCCTTGAGCGTTCCCTTCAGGGACATGGCTACTCCTCTCCCCTGCGCAGCCGGACCAGGCCCCGCAGCGACATCAGGTGGATGCCCACCAGCAGCAGCACCGCCGGCACCAGCTTGAGGTACAGCGGCGCGTCCGCGTACGGCGCGCGCACCAGGCCCCGATACAGCAGCGAGGCGGCCAGCGCGAAGAGGAACAGGAAGGCGTACAGCGCCCCGCGCACCGTGCTCCCGGAGAAGACGTGTCCCGCGCCGGACAGGAGCGCGCCCACCGCGTACGTCACCCGTCCCACCCAGGCCTGGTGGCGCTGCACTTCATCCGCCTTGCGCTGACGCAGCTGCTGGGGAACCAGGCCCCGGCGACTGAAGACGTTCACGCACTGGCCACACTGGGTGCTGCCCACGCCCAGCTCCGGGTCGCACCGCGTGCACACCGGACGGCCGCAGCGCTCGCACACCTTCGCGGCCTTCAGCCGCCGCGCCGCAAGGCCCCAGAGCACCAGCAGCCCCGCCACGCCGGCGGGAAGCAGCCAGGACACCGGCCCCGGCGCCACGCCCGGCAACACCCAGCCGGACAGCTGCGCCTCCACCCGCCGCCCCGCCTCCGAGCCGTCCGCGAGCGACAGCCACTCCGATGCGGGCACCGTGGGCGCGAGCGTCAACAGGTTGAGCAGCAGGCGGTCATCCGGAGGGGGCTCGCGGCGGAGCAGCTCGCCATCGAGCGCCTGCGCGGACGCGGTCGCCGTGGCCGCGCGGTCCAGTTCCTTGCCCACCTCCGAGTCCGGCAGCGTCTTGGCCCGCCGGCGGTGGAGCTGCGCCAGGTTGTAGTGCGGCGCGGCCATCCTCGGGTCGGCCTGCGAGGCCTGCACGTAGAGCTGCGCGGCGCCGTCCACGTCCCCCAGCCCCACCAGCGTGTTGCCGAAGCGGGTCAACAGGCGCGCGTCCCCGCTGCGCACGGCCGAGGCCGCCTTGAAGTGCGCGCGGGCGTCCTCCAGCAGACCGCGGCGCGACTCGTAGTGCCCCAGCGCGTTGAGCTCCGCGAAGCTGGCCGCGCGCGACTCGTGCCGCGCCTTGACGCGGGCCACGGCGCCCTCGGCGGACAGGCCACCGCGCTCCAACAGAAATACGTCCTCGGCGGGCGTGCCCGCGAACGCCGTCACCCGGGTGAGCTGTCCCGCGGCGAGCGGCGTCAGGCCGAGCCCCGCCACCAGCACGGCGGAGACGACGCGCTCCCGGTTCGTCAGGTACGCCGCCACCACGGCGAGCAGCACCAGCAGCCGGGGCACCAGCCCCCACGGCAGCGTCAGCGGCAGCCCGAGCAGCAGCACCCCGAGCAGCGCCGACTGCCAGCGCGCGACGGCTCGCGGCAGCAGGTGGTGGAAGTCGTGCAGCGCGTAGCGCACGCGCCTGAGGAACAGCAGCGCGACGAAGAGCACGGCCGTGGCCGACCAGGCCAGGAGCAACAACGAGCCCAGGTCCGCCAGCGCCGGCCCCCGGTAGCGGGGATCCAACGCGAGGGACAGGAAGGCGGCGCGAAGCTCGCCCAGCACCCGGCCCACGGCGGTGAAGTCCTCCTGGGCATAGAGCTCCGCGAGCTCGAAGTGCGCCAGCGGGAGCCGGGGCGACAGCTCCACCGCGAGCCGGGCCAGCCGCACCGCGCCGCCCATGTCCCCGGCCCGACGCCGGACATCGGACTCGCGGAGGAAGCCGACGCTGATGGGCTCCAGGTCCGCGGCGAGCAGCTCCTGCTTGAGCGTCAGGAGCTCCTGCTGCGCCTTCTCGGCCGTGCCGACGTCGTTCGTCGAGCGCGCCTGCCGCCAGCGGTCCCACACCGCGAGCACCTCCTCGTCCGACACCCGGGGCGCCAGGATGGGGCTCAGCACGGGACGGGGCACGATGACGGGG
>NZ_SRLW01000227.1:0-16434 GCF_006518215.1 Myxococcus sp. AB025B | reverse complement strand
CCCCTCGGGACGGCCCCCGCGTTCACCGCCCACCGCCTCGCGCTGGAGAGGGATTTGCTTCGGCCCCCACCGAACTCCGCCTCGGGCGGCTCGGTGAAAGGGGGAAGGTGCAGTGACTTCCAGGTTTCACGAACGGAGGCGACGCCCCTGGCTCGCCCGCGCGAGCACGGGCCTCCTGCTGCTGCTCGCCGCCTGCAAGGGAGACTCGCTGCCCAAGGCCCGCGTCCTCCCCGCGCCGCCGCCCACCCACGCCCAGGGCTGCGAGAACACCTCCGCGGACCCGGGCCGCGTCACCCTGCACCGCCTCAACCGCGCCGAGTACGACGCCACCGTGAGGGATTTGCTCGGCGACACCACCCGCCCCGCGCGCGACTTCCCCGCCGATGACCACGGCTACGGCTTCGACAACAACGCCGACGTCCTCAGCCTCTCGCCCCTGCTGCTGGAGAAGTACGCCACCGCGGCGGAGAAGCTCGTGGAGAACGCCTGGGCCCAGGGCACCGTGCGCACCTGCACCCTGGACGCCACGAACCCAGAGCCCTGCGCACGCGACATCCTCTCGCGCTTCGCCCGCCGCGCCTGGCGCCGCCCCGTGACACCCGAGGAGGTGGACCGGCTGCTCGGCGCGCTCACGCTCGCGAAGCAACACGGAGACCCACCCGAGGCCGGCGTGAAGCTCGCCCTGCGCACGGTGCTCGTCTCGCCCCACTTCCTCTTCCGCGTGGAGAAGGACCCGCAGGCCTCGTCCCTCTCGCCCCATCGGCTGGACGCCTTCGAGCTGGCGAGCCGCCTGTCCTACTTCCTCTGGAGCAGCATGCCCGACGAGGCGCTCCTCCAGGCCGCGGAGCAGGACCAGCTCTCCACGCCCGCGCAGCTGGAGGCCCAGGTGCGCCGCATGCTCGCGGACCCCAAGTCCCAGGCCCTGGTGAGCAACTTCGCCGGACAGTGGCTCTTCACCCGCGCGCTCGCCTCCGCCGAGCCGGACCCGATGCTCTACGGCACCTTCAACGAGGACCTGCGCCAGGCCATGCGCCAGGAGACGGAGCTCGTCTTCCAGGAGTTCCTCACCGGCGAGCACAAGCTGCGCGACCTGCTCGACGCGCCGTTCACCTACGTCAACGACGCGCTCGCCGCGCACTACGGGCTGCCGCTGCCCGGCAGCGCCACACCCCAGCGCGTGGACCTGTCCGCGCACCCCGAGCGCCAGGGCATCTTCGGCCACGGCTCGCTGCTCACCGTCACCTCCAATCCGGACCGCACCTCGCCCGTGCAGCGCGGGGTGTGGGTGCTCGAGCAGCTGCTGTGCTCCGCCCCGCCGCCTCCTCCTCCGAACGTCGAGGGCCTGCCGCCTCCGGTCAATCCGCTCATGACGATGAAGGAGCGCATGGCGCTGCACCGCAGCCTGCCGCAGTGCCAGGGCTGTCACCGGATGATGGACCCGCTGGGGCTCGCGCTGGAGAACTACGACCCCATCGGCCGCTGGCGGCTCAACGAGGTCAGCGGCGCGCCGGTGGATGCCACGGGGGACCTGCCCGACGGCGCCGTGCTCAACGGTGGCGCGGACATGCGGCGCTTCGTCAAGGAGGACCCGAAGCTGCCCGCGTGCATCACCGAGCACCTGCTCACGTACGCGCTCGGCCGGGGCATGTCCGAGGCCGACGCGTGCGTGGTGCACGAAATCTCCGCCTCCGCGGAGGCCAGCGGCGGGCGGCTCGTCGACTACATCCTCGCCATCGTCCTCAGTGACTCGTTCACCTCCCGGCGCGGCGACACGGAGGCCCAGACGCCATGAGCCACAAGCAGCCACTCTCCCGTCGAACCTTCCTGCGCGGCACGGGCGCGCTGATGGCGCTCCCGTTGCTCGAGCGCATGGTCTCCACCGCCCACGCCGCCGAGGCGCCCCTGGCCCCTCGCCGCCTGGCCGTCTTCTACGTGCCCAATGGCATCCACATGCAGAAGTGGCTGCCCACCGGCACGGGCGCCGCATGGGAGCTGACGCCCACGCTCCAACCCCTGGCGGCGGTGAAGAGCGACGTGCTCGTCATCAGCGGGCTCACCAACGACGCGGGCAAGCCGGACGGCGACGGCCACCACGCCGCGGGCACCGCCGCGCTCTTGTCCTGCATGAAGGCCGTCAAGACGGAGGGCACCGACTTCCGCGCGGGCATCTCCATGGACCAGGTCATCGCCCGACACCTGGCCCAGCAGAAGGCCACGCGCTTCGCCTCGCTGGAGCTGGGCAACGACGCGGGGCGCGGCATCGGCAACTGTGACTCCGGCTATGCGTGCCCCTACGCCAACAACATCTCCTGGGCCGGGCCCCGCACGCCCATGGCCAAGGAGGTGCGGCCCAAGGCCGTCTTCGACCGGCTCTTCGGCGGCATGGACCCCGGCTCCACCCAGGCCCAGGTGGAGAAGCGCCGCGCCTATGGCCTGAGCATCATCGACTTCGTGCGCGAGGACGCCACGGCGCTCCAGAAGCAGCTCGGCGTGACGGACCAGCGCAAGCTGGAGGAGTACTTCACCAGCGTGCGGGAGTTGGAGAAGCAGCTGGAGGTCCTGGGGCAACAGGGGCCCGCGTGCGGCGCCCAGGTGTCGCCCGTCGACAACGAGGACCCTCGCGCCAAGACGAAGGCGATGATGGACCTCATCGTCCTCGCCTTCCAATGCGACCTCACCCGCGTGGCGACCTTCATGCTCGCCAACGCGCGCAGCAACAAGGTGTACGGCTTCCTCGGGCTCAGCGGCGGACACCACGCGTACTCGCATCACCAGTTCGTGCCAGCCAACTTCGACGCGCTCTCACGCATCGACCGGTGGGAGGTGGAGCAGTACGCCTATCTCGTGCGGCGGCTGAAGGAGAGCCGGGATGCCAGCGGCGCGTCGCTGCTCGACAGCTCGATGGTCTACTTCACGAGCGAGCTGGAGGACGGCAACGGGCACATCCATCGCAACCTGCCCGTGCTCATCGCCGGCCGGTGTGGCGGCGCGGTGGGCACCGACCGACACCTGCGCGCGACGGGCCTGCCCATCGCCAACCTCTACATCTCCATGATGCGGGCCATGGGCGTCCCCGGAATCACGACTTTTGGCTCGGACGGTACGGGAGAATTGCCGGGATTCGGGGGGTAGCGCCCGACCTCGCGGCATGGACGCAAAACGTCACCATGCATGGACGGACGTCCTGACGCATCATCCTCGGCATGCGTCCGTCTTCCGTGCTCCGCGCAGTCGTCCTGCTCCTGCTCGTGTTTCCTCCCGGCTGCGCGTCGGCCTCGAAGTCCAGCGCGCGCAAGGCCGCGCCGTCCCAGCGGGCCTCCGCCAGCGCGCCCCGGGGACAGCAGGCCCGGAGCGCTCCGCAGACCCGGCCCGCGCAGCCCACGGCGAAGGACTTCGCGCGCGACATGGTGGAGGCCCACAACCAGGCGCGCGCCCAGGCGCGGCCCACGCCGAAGCCCGCGCTGCCGCCGCTCGTCTGGTCCGACGAGGCCGCTCGCCAGGCCGCCTCCTGGGCCAGGGCCTGCAAGTTCGAGCACAACCCGGAGCGGGGTGAGTACGGCGAGAACCTGGCCGCGGCCACGCCGGATGCGTGGACCACACAGCAGGTGGTGAAGAGCTGGGCGGACGAGGTCTCCGATTACGACCACGCTCGCAACACGTGCAAGAAGGGCAAGGTGTGCGGGCACTACACGCAGGTGGTGTGGCGCAAGACGACGGCCGTGGGCTGCGCCACCGTGACGTGCAAGAAGAACTCGCCCTTCGGCGCGGACTTCCCCACGTGGCAGCTGTGGGTCTGCAACTACGCGCCGCCCGGAAATTTCGTGGGACAGCGGCCCTACTGAGACGCGGTGTCGCCGTGGGAGGGTACGTGGGTGCGTACACCTTCCGGAGGCTCGCGGCGCCGTCGATAATCGCGGGATGAACCGCTCCTCCGTCCGACGTCTGCTGGCCCTCGGTCTGCTCGTGCCCTGCCTCGCCACCGGCTGCGGCTCCGATGATGACAACGATGACGACACGCCTTCGGGGGATGCGGGGACCCCGGATGGAGGGGGCGCGGGCAACCCGGACTCCGGCGAGCCGGACTCGGGCTCCGGTTCGCTGCCACAGTTCGCGCAGGACATGCTGACGGGACACAACGCCACGCGTGCCTCCGCGAAGCCCACGCCGAGCCCCGCGCTGGAGCCGCTCGGCTGGGACACGGGCGCGGAGGACGTGGCGAAGGCGTGGGCGGCGAAGTGCCAGTGGGGACACAACCCCAACCGGGGGCCCTACGGTGAGAACATCACCGCGGCCACGCCCAACTCCATGTCCACGCTGGAGGTCGTGAAGGGCTGGAGCGACGAGGCCTCCGACTACAACTACGCGAACAACTCGTGCGCGACGGGCAAGCAGTGCGGCCACTACACGCAGGTGGTGTGGCGCAACACGAAGCGCGTGGGCTGCGCCACCGTGACGTGCACGGAGAACTCGCCGTTCGGCAGCAGGTTCCCCACGTGGCAGTACTGGGTCTGCAACTACGCGCCGCCGGGGAACTACACGGGACAGAAGCCCTACTGAGCCTCCAGGGCGCGCAGCCATGCGGAGAGGGTGTCCAGCGCCTGCCGGGACAGCGTCTCCACGGCGGGCGACTCACGCGTGAGCACGGCGAGCGCGTGGTCCGCGCCTTCGATGACCTTCACTTGTGCGCGGTCGTTCGCGCCGGTGCGCTTCGACAGGCCCTGGTTGAGCGCTCGCGCCGTGAGCGCGGCGGGGGTCGTCTCGTCGCGCTCGCCCAGCAGCGCGAGCACGGGGCCTCGCACGCGAGGCAGGTCCTGGGCCGCGTCGTAGGACAGCACGTCGCGCCACAGCGGACGCTGGCGCTCCAGGAAGCGCTCCACCGTCACGTCTCCGAGTGACGACAGCGGCGTCACCGCGAGCCAGCGCTTGCGCTTCGCGCGCTGGAAGTGGAAGTCGAGCGTCTTGCGTGCACGGGCCTCGCCGCCGTCCTCGTACAGGCGCGCGTCGTGGAGCACCTCGAGGAACTCGTTCAGGTCCACCAGCTCCGGCCCGGTGAGGCCGCGCTTGCGGCCCTCGTTGCGCATGCGGTGCTGCTCCTGCTTCCACACCGCGCCGGCTCCGCCCGAGATGAGGATGAGGAAGCCCACCTCCTCCGGCGCGCGCGCCGACGCGTTCACCGCGGCCCACGCGCCTTGCCCGAAGCCCATCAGCCCCACGCGAACCGAGGGGCCCAGCCGCTGCCGCAGCAGCCGCACCGCCGCGAGGCCATCATCCCCCTGCGCCTTCAGCCCTGGCTGGAGAGCGTCTTCGGTCGTGCGGCCGTCATCGCCCGGCCTCTTCAATCCCGGCTGGAGAGCATCATCGGTGGTGCGCTTGTCATCGCCCTGCGTCTTCAGTCCCGGCTGGAGAGCGGCATCGGTGGTGCGCTTGTCATCGCCCTGCGTCTTCAGCCCCGACGCCCGAGCGGCATCGGTGGCAAGGCAGACATCACATCGAGCTGTCCCCGCTCCCGTGGCACTCGCGCTCGCGAGTGTGGCATCGGTGGCGAGGCCGACATCACCTCGAGCTGTCCCCGCTCCCGTGGTACTCGCGCTCGCGCGTGCGGCATCGGTGGCGAGGCCGACATCACCTCGAGCTGTCCCCGCTCCCGTGGCACTCACGCTCTCGCGAGCGTCATCGGTGGCACGGCCATCACGCCCCTGCGCGCCAGGCCCCGCCCCACGTGCGTCGTAGGTGAGCACCGCGAATCCATGCTCCACCAGCAGCGCCGGATAGGGCTCCAGCGCCCCGCGAGAGCCCCGCCCCACGTCGTGCAGCAGCACCACCGCGTTCCTGGGCACTCCCGTCGCCGGCAGCCACAGGGTCGCCGGCAGCTCCGCGCCCTCCACGGACACCTTCAGCACCTCGGTGCGCACCGGCACCGGCGCGAGCACCATCAACTCCGCGCTCCCCCCCGTGAGCACCAGCTCCGGCGATCGCCACGTGACGCGCGCCTCCGGACGGCTTCCCGCGAGCGTCCACACCCCGGGCTCCCTCGGCTCCAGCCGCCAGCGCCGCCGCGAGGCGAAGTCCATCAGGAACGGCGCCGTGCCCTCACCCGCCACCCGCACCAGCCCTCCATCCGGCCGACGCCAGACCCCCTCGAAGGGAACCGTCGCCCCGGCCGCCCAGGCCCCGCTCCCGACGAGCACCAGCCCCAGGACCACCGCCACGCTCACACCCAACCTCGGCACGCCACGCCTCCGATGATTTGACGCGCGCGCGTTCAAGCCGACCCGGGGCCCCGGACGCAACACCGTGTCGCGTCCGGGCTCGCTCGTGTGGACCGCTGGACACTCCCACTCAGCGCTTCAGGTGGTGCTCCAGGAACATCGACGTCTCCGCCCACGCCCTGGCGGCCGACTGCTCATCGTAGCGCGCCCCCGAGGGGTTCGCGAACGCATGCTCCCCATCCAGCTCGACGATGCGGTGGGCAATCCCCAGCTGGTCCAGCGCCGCGCGGAACTCCGCCACCTTCTCCAGCGGAATGGACGCGTCCCGCGTCCCGAAGATGCCCAGCACCGGCGCCTTGATGGTCGACAGCTCGTCCACGTCCGTCACCGGGCTGCCGTAATAAACCACCGCCGCGTCCAGCTCCGGCACCAGCATCGCCGTGCGCAGGGACATGCTCCCGCCAAAGCACCACCCCAGGCTGCCCGTGCGCGTGGCCTTCACGCGCGCGTCCTCCTGGAGGAACTTGTGCGCCGCCACCAGCGTCTGCCCCGCGCGCGCGTGGTCCACCGCCTTCACCAGCGCCAGCGCCTCCTCGGACGTGGTGGCCACCTTGCCGCCGTACAGGTCCACCGCCAGCGCCGCGTAGCCGTTGGCCGCCAGCCGGTCCGCCCAGTGCTTGATGTGCGAGTTGAGCCCCCACCACTCATGGAGGACCAGCACCGCCGGCAGGGGCCCCTTCGCGCCCTCGGGCAGGCTCAGGTACATCTTCGTCCCGGCCACCTCCACCTCCTGCCCCTTCAGCTCGGGCGGCGCGTCGTCGCGCAGGGTGTGCATGGCCTTGAACTCCGCCTCGGAGACCGCGCCCGTGGGAGAGGGCTCGCGCCGCACCTCCACCGGCTTGCCCCGCGTGCAGCCTCCGACCAGCAACAACACACCCAACCACAGCAGGTGACGGTGCATGAACGCTCCTTCGCGCCGTGAGGCGCTCGCATGACTGCAAACGAAGAGGGCCGGCAGGGAGCATCCCCGCCAGCCCTCCATGTGCCCACGCTCCAATGACTGGAGCGGGCGGGACTACTTCTTCTGCTCGGCGGACGGAGGCGTCGCGGGAGCGGCCGGCGCGCCAGCCGGGGGGGCCTCGGGCGGCTTGACGATCTCCAGCAGCTCCACCTCGAACACCAGCGCCGAACCGCCCGGGATGTTCGGGGGCGCGCCGCGGTCGCCGTAGGCGATGTCGGACGGGCACACCAGCTTGGCCTTGCCGCCGACCTTCATCTTCTGCACGCCCTCCGTCCAGCACTTGATGACGCCCTGGAGCGGGAACTGCGTGGGCTCGCCACGCTTGTAGGAGCTGTCGAACTCCGTGCCATTGGGCAGCGTGCCCTTGTAGTGCACCTTCACGATGTCCGTGGCCTTCGGGGACTCACCGGTGCCGGGGGTGAGGTCCTTGAACACCAGGCCGGACTCCGTCTTGGTGGCGCCCGACTCCTTGGCGGCCTCGTCCAGGAACTTCTTGGAGTTCTCCTTCTCCTTCTCCGCCTTGGCGGTGGTGCGCGCGCGCGCCAGCTCCTGGAGCTTCGGCCCGTACGTCTCCAGCTCCACCGCGGGCTTGTCGCCCTTCACCTGGGCGTTGAGGCCCGCCTTGACGTACTCCAGCTCCTCCGGAGTCATGTCGAACACGCTGATGCTCTTGCCGATGGACAGACCGAGCGCGTACAGCGTCTTCTGGTCCTCGGTCTGCGGGTTGGCCGCCGCGCCCGCCGTCGCCGTGGCGGTGGCGCCCCCATCCTTCGCACCCTGCGGCTGGCACGCCGTCAGGCTCAGCATCATCGCAACCAGACACATCTTCCGCATGTGTTTGCCCTTCCTTCGCTTGTGGCCGCGGCGGGCGAAAGCGCGCCGCCAATCTCTCGTTCCGGAGGGGCGACTTACTACAGAAACGCGCGTCCTTCCTCTTGGCGCCGCACCGCGACGCCCATCCGCCGCCCTCGTTTCATCAGGGTAGGATAATTCTCCACCCGCCATCCCGAGACCCCACGAACGCGAAGGGACTCCAGGCCCGAGCGTCAACAAGCGCCAGGGCGGCGCAGGTACGCGAGGAGCGGCTCGCGCAGGGGGCCCAGGCGCTTGTAGCCGCTCAGGTCGTCCGGGACGGTGGCGAGCACGCGGGCCAGGCGCTGGCGGCGCTCGGGCGTGGGCACCTCGCCGGCCACCGGGGCCACGTAGGTGTGGATGGTGAAGAGGATGGCGCCCGTCTGGGGCAGGCGGCTCAAGGTCTGCCGCTCCAGGCGCAGGAAGCAGCGCTCCCCGGCGTTGTCGGGCGTGAGGCCCTCGAAGAGGTGGCGCCACTCGGGGAAGGAGCGCGGCTCCATGCACAGCCTGTCGGTGACGGTGACGGCCCAGTTGCAGCGGGTGACGGGGCGGCCCGGCTTGAGGCCCTCCAGCAGCTTCAGCGTGCCGCGGCCCAGCTGCTCGGCGAAGCCCGGCACCGGCGCGTGCACCGCGAGCAGGGACTTGCCCAGCTTCTCCCCCAGGCTCCAGCCGGAGGGGAAGCAGAGCTGTCCGGCGATGAGCGGGTAGCCCTCGCGCGTGCCGTCCAGCACCAGCAGGTCCTCCTGCACCTGCCGCCCCACCCAATCCAGCGGCGCGAACGGCAGGCTGTCCTCCTGGCCCGGCGTGAAGGAGGCCGCCTCGCCCGTGAGCGTGTTGTGCCAATGCCAGCGCCCGTCATCCCCTTCTCCCAGGGTGAACGACTCCGGCGACTGCTCCGCCATGCGCGACAGCACCCACCGCAACACCTCCCACTGCTGGGGGGCGGTGCCCGGCTGCGCCTGGAAGCGCGCGTGCGGGTCCTCGCCGAGCAGCGAGGCTTTCAACGCCAGCTCAGCGCGATAATGCGCTGCGTCTATCTCGATGAGTGTTTCACCGGGACGCAAGGCGCGCACTCCAAGTGCCATGGCATAGGCGTCCTGCTCGAAGGGGAAGTAGGGCAGCACGTGGACGAAGCTCCGACCCGAGAAAAATACAGCCTGCCATTCCTTGCACATCGCAGCGCGTCACGAAACCCAGGCGCGAAGGAAATCCTCACCTCACCCTTGAGGTCGGGCGCGGGCGGGAAGAGGATTCGCGCCATCCCTTGGCCCCGCCCCGCTCCGCTCCCCGTCGAGACACGAGGGGGGCATGGCCGACTCCTGGAGGAACCCTGATGAACCGTCTGTCACGTGCCGTGCTCGTCGCCGCGCTGAGTCTGCTGGCCCTTCCCGCCTGCTCGGACGACGACGAGGACCGTCAGTTCGCGAGCCCCAACCCGAGCCCGGGAGAGCCCGCGACGGACGCCGGCACGCCCGACTCCGGCACGCCGGACTCAGGTGACGTGTGGCCCGCGGAGTTCTCGTGTACCGACGAGCAGCGCAAGACGCTGACCTTCAATCCGGGTCAGGAGCAGGACCTGCAGAACGCCGTCAATGACTTGCAGCCGTGCACCACGGTGCAGCTGGGCGCGGGCACGTTCAAGTTCGACAACGCGGTGACCATCCGCCAGGACGGCATCACCATCGTCGGCGCGGGTCGGGGCGCGCAGGGCGAGGGCACCGGCGGCGACGCCAGCACCGTGCTGGACTTCTCCAACGCGGCCGCCAACACCAACGGCCTGGACGTGGTGGGCAAGCTGTTCACGGTGAAGGACGTGGCGCTGTGGAACGCGAAGAAGGACGCGCTGCGCGTGGAGAACTCGTCCAACGTGTTCATCCAGCGCATCCGCACCGAGTGGGCGGTGGAGAACGACGAGAACAACGGCAAGTACGGCATCTACCCGGTGAAGTCGCGCTACGTGCTCATCGAGGACTGCGAGGCGTACAACGCCGCGGACGCGGGCATCTACGTGGGCCAGACGCGCTACACCATCGTCCGGCGCAACATCGCGAAGAAGAACGTGGCGGGCATCGAAATCGAGAACACGCGCTTCGCCTACGTGGAGGGCAACACGGCCATCGACAACACCACGGGCCTGGTGGTGTTCGACCTGCCGGGCAACCCCATCAAGGGCACCGACATCCTCATCACCAAGAACACCATCACGGGCAACAACCGGCCGAACTTCGCGTCGGTGACGGCCAGCAGCAGCACGGTGTCGCAGGTGCCGGCGGGCACGGGCACGTTCATCCTGGCGTCGCGCCGGGTGGAGTTCGTGGGCAACACGTGGGGTGACAACGGCTCCGTGGACATCGCGGTGCTCAGCGGCCTGGCCATCGAGCCCAACCCCATCCTGTGGTCGGCGGGCTTCTTCAACTTCAACACGGGCGACGTGTCCATCCACGACAACACGTTCCTGGGCGGCAGCGGCGCGAACGTGGACAACGGCCAGCCGGACCTGCAGAAGCGTCCGCTGGGCGCGCTGATGTTCAACCTGTACGCGTACGGCAAGGCGGTGCACGGCGTGGAGCGCGTGGAGCACGTGCTGTGGGACGGCATCGACCCGGCGCCGCGCGCCGAGGGCCGCGAGCCCAACGCGCTGAACCTGTGCTTCTACAACAACACGGTGCCGGCCACGACGAAGCAGGCGGTGGTGGACCTGGACCTGCAGACGGTGCAGGCGCACCTGACGGCGCCGACGCCCAACCCGGTGGCGGCGTGGGCCGCGACGGCGCGCTACGACCAGGGCGCCGAGCCGTTCAACTGCCGCGGCTTCGCGCCCGCGCTGGACCTCCCCTGAAGTGAGCGGACCGAGGACGCCCGTCGCCATGCGCGCGCCGTACACGAAACATCTGGGCCTCGCCGCGGTGCTGCTCGCCGCGGCGGTGGCCGCCTGCTCCGGTGACGAGGACCCGCCGGGCAACGAGCCCACGCCGGACGCGGGCAATCCCTCGCAAGGGGATGCCGGCACGCCGGACGCGGGGGCGCCGGACTCGGGCCCGGACGCGGGGCCCCCCGACGCGGGGGTGCCGGACGCGGGCACGCCCGACGCGGGCACGCCCGACGCCGGGCCTCCGGGCACGGTGGTCATCCCGAACAAGCTGTCGGACCTGAAGCTCTTCACGGGCACGCCGGCGACGGGGGACTTCCAGCCCGTGGCGGGCAACATCCCGTACGAGCTGACCACGCCGCTGTTCTCCGACTACTCGCTGAAGTCCCGCACGCTGTACGTGCCGGACGGCAAGAAGGCGCTGTATTCGCAGAACGACGTGCTGGACCTGCCGGTGGGGACCATCATCACCAAGACGTTCGCGTTCCCGGCGGACTTCCGGCAGCCGGACAAGGACGTGCGCCCGCTGGAGACGCGCATCCTGGTGCGCCAGCCGAGCGGCTGGGAGGCGTATCCCTACGTCTGGAACGACGCGCTCACGGAGGCGGACAAGGCCGTGGGCGGCCAGGTGTTCAAGAACTTCGAGTTCATCGACACCGAGGGCGTGAAGAAGACGTTCGACTACCTGGTGCCCCAGCGCAACCAGTGCCAGAAGTGCCACCACGAGGTGGACGCGCAGGACAACCAGTTCCTGGTGCCCATCGGCGTGAAGGCACGCTACCTCAACCGGGAGCACGTCTACGACGGGCAGCCGGTGAACCAGCTCCAGCACCTGGCGGCGCTGGGGAAGCTGGGCGGGCTGCCGGCCACGGGCGTGCCTCGCGCGCCGAACGCGTTCGACGCCACGGAGGCCACGGTGGCCGAGCGGGCGCGCACGTACCTGGACATCAACTGCGCGCATTGCCACAACCCGAAGGCGCAGCCGGGCATCACCAGCCGGCTGTTCCTGGACATCAAGACGACGGACGAGTTCAGCCTGGGCTACTGCAAGCGCCCGGGCTCCGCGGGCAGCGGCGTGGGCGGTGAGTTCGACATCGTCCCCGGAGACCACTCCACGTCCATCCTCTGGTACCGGATGAACACCGAGGAGTCGGGGAAGATGATGCCGGAGATTGGCCGCGCCCTGCGCCATGACGTGGGCTCGCAGCTCATCGCCGATTGGATTGACGCCATGCCGCCGCGGTCCTGCAAGTAGCGGCGCGACAGTCCTGGGTGTGGATGAAGGCCCTTCGCCGCCGCCCCTTCGAGGCACGGCGGAGGGCCTTCGCCTTTCGCGCGCTTCAGCGAGTCAGCCGCACCCGGCGGCGGCGCGCCGCGTCCTCGCCGCCCAGCGACACGAGCATGCCCGCCAGCAGCGTGCGGGCCTCCCGCAGCGGGCCTTCGCCATGCTGGCGCTCGAAGCGCTTCTGGAGCGCGGAGCGCAGCGCCCGGGACTTCTCCACCGACGCGAGCCCGCGGGGCGACAGGGCCACCTGGCGCACGCGCGCGTCCCCGGCCTCCGTCTTGTCCACGTAGCCCAGCGACTCCAGCTCCGCGACGGACTTGGACGCCGCCTGCTGCGTCACGCCCAACAGCTTCGCCAGCTCGCTGATGGAGCGCGCGCCGCCCAGCAGGTGCTGGAAGACATGGCCGTGCGAGTGGCGCAGCCCGGTGAAGCCCGCGCCGTGGAGCTCCTCCAGCACCTGGTCGTTCATCCGCTGCCCCACGAAGAGGGCCAGGTACCCCAGGTCCAGCGACTCGGGGCGCACGTCCACGTCTTCCATCCGGCGTGACATGCGCCACTGTGTCGCATTCACATCCCGGGTTGTGCAATGCGGGTCCTCCCTGGACCTGGCCCTGTCCGCGTGGACCCGTGGGTCATTTCGTGACATCGCCTCCCGGGACTTTCCGCGGGCGTGTCGCATAATCCCGCCCCCATGTCCCTTCCCCTCCTCGCCCGGGCCTTGGGCCTCGCCGTCGCGCTGGCGGGGCTCGCCGCGTGTCGCATCGAGTCCGCCGCGCCCGCCTCCGGCGCCGCCAACACGCACGAGGGCGCGCCATCGGGTGAGGTCTGGGTCTACACGTCCATGTATCAGCATGTGCTGGACGCGATGGAGCCGCTCCTGAAGCAGAAGCTCCCCGGCGTCACGGTGCGCTGGTACCAGGCCGGCAGCGAGAAGGTGGCCAGCCGCCTGGAGGCCGAGCGCGCCGCGGGCGCCGTGCGCGCGGACCTCCTCTCCGCGTCGGACCCGTTCCTCGTCGAGCGGCTCGCGCGCGAGGGGGCCTTCCTGCCGTATGCGTCCGTGCACGTGCTGCGGGCCCCGCGCGCGTTGGTGGACCTGGATGCCCGCTACGCCTCCATCCGCGTGTCCACCATGGTGCTGGTGCATCGCGAGGGCTCGCCGCCTCCGCCCGCCTCGTTCGCGGCGCTGGTGGATGGGAGCTGGAAGGGACGCGTGGCCATCGGCGACCCGCTCACGTCGGGCACCGCCTTCACGTGGGCCGTGTTCTGTCATTCCAGGTACGGCGAGGCGTACTTCACCGGGCTGCGCGAGCACGGCGCGCTCGTGGCCGGAGGCAACGCGGCGGTGCTCCAGAAGGTCGAGAGCGGCGAGGCCGACGCGGGCGTGCTGCTGCTCGAGAACGCGCTGGCCGCCCGGGCGCGCGGCAGCAGGCTGCACATCGTCTGGCCCACCGACGGCGCGGTCACCATCCCCGGCCCCGTGGCCATCCTCGCCGGGACGCCGAACCCCGTGGCCGCTCGCGCCGTGGTGGACGTGATGCTGTCCCCCGAGGGCCAGCGCCTCATCGTCGAGAAGGGAGACATGCACGCGGTGGACCCCCGGCTGCCGGGCCCTCGCGGGGAGCCGGGCGTGGACGCGCTGCTGCGACGCACGCAGCCGTGGACGCCGCCCCTGCTGGAGCAGGGGCTCACGCGGGGCAGCGCCATCAAGGAAGCCTTCAGCCGGGCCTTCGCGCGATGAGGGTGCCCACGCGGTGGCTGGGGCTTGGCGCGTGGCTCTTGCCGCTGCTCGTCTTCGCGGTGGGGCCCGTGGTGGCGCTGCTGGCGCGCGGGCTCGGCGCGCAGACGGGCGATGCGGGGATGAGCGGCCTGGGCGCGGAGACGGGGGCGCTGCTCAACACGCTGGCCATCTCTGGCGGCGCGGCACTGCTCGCGCTCTGCCTGGGCACGCCGCTGTCGCTCTTGCTGTTCCGCACGGACCTGCCGCTGCGCGGCGCCTTCACCGTGCTCTTCACCCTGCCCTCCGCCATCCCCGCCTTCATCTGGGGCATGGGGTGGTTGTCATTGGCGAGCCCTCGCGCCGGTTACCTCAATCGCCTGCTGGGCGCGGGCACGCTCGACATCCATGGCCCGGTGGGCATCGCCTTCGTCGAGGGTGTGTCCGGCCTCCCGCTCGTGCTGCTCGCGGGCGCCGCGGCGCTGAAGCGCGTGGACCCGGCGCTGGAGGAGGCCGCGCGCGTGTGTGGCGCGTCCCCCCTGCGCGCGCTGCTCACGACGACGGTGCCGCTGGTGATGCCGTCGCTGCTCTCCGGCGCGGTGATGGTGTTCCTGATGGCCGCGTCGTCGTTCGGCGTGCCGTACCTCCTGGGCGTGTCCGCGACGCCTCCCACGCGGGTGCTCACCACGCGCATCTATGAGCTGGTCCTGCTGGGCGACGAGGGCCTGGGACGCGCCAGCACGCTCGCGCTCGTGCTGCTGCTGCTCACGCCGCTGTCGCTCTTCGCCACGTGGGCGCTGGGGCGCTCGGGGCGCGTGCGGTTGAGCTCGGGGAAGGGGCTGTCTCCACGGCCCTTGTCACTGGGCCGCGCGCGGAGACTGGCCACCGGTGGCGTGGCGGCGGCCTGCGTGCTGCTGGTGCTGCTGCCCCTGGGCGCCATCCTGCTCACCTCGCTGCAGCGGGGCTTCGGGGCCCGGCTGGCATGGGAGGAATTGACGCTGTCACACTGGTCCGGTGTGCTGTTCGAGCCGCGCACGCTGCGCGCCACGGGCTTGAGCCTGCTGCTCGCGACGGGCGCGGGCGCGCTGGTGTGTGGCCTGGGGCTGTCGGCGGCGCTGCTCCAGCGGGCGTGGCGTCGCCTGGGCGCGGGCGTGGAGGCGCTCGCCGTCTGGCCCTACGCGGTGCCGGGCACCGTGCTGGCGCTGGCGCTGCTCGTCGCGTTCTCGCGCGACTGGCGCTTCATCCTCGTGGACCGCGTGGCCTTCGTGCTGGCGCTGGCGCACACGCCGTGGCTGCTGCTCGTCGCCTACGCGGCGAAGTACCTGGCGCTGGGCACCCGCAACGCCTCGGAGGCGCTCGCGCAGCTGGACCCGTCGCTGACGGAGGCGGCGCGCGTGTCGGGCGCGGGCCCGCTGCGCGCGTTCCTGGACGTGCCGCTGCCGCTGCTGCGGCCCGCGCTGACGGTGGCCTTCATCCTGACCTTCCTGGCGTGCGCGACGGAAATCACCATGTCCGTGCTGCTGGTGCCCGCGGGCTCGGAGGTGCTGGGCAAGCTGCTGTTCGACCTGCAGAGCTACGCGGACCCGGCGGCGGCGGCGGTGCTCGCGTGCGCCTTCGTGGCGCTGGTGGTGGCGGGACAAGCGGTGCTCGCGCTGGTGTCGCGGCGCGCGACGGAGACGCGGTGATGGCGGCGATTGCGTTGCAATCCGTGTTCAAGGCCTACGGCGCCACGCCTGTGGTGCGCGGGCTGAGCCTGGACGTCCACGAGGGCGAGCTGGTGTCGCTGCTGGGCCCCTCCGGCTGCGGGAAGACGACGACGCTGCGCATGCTCGCGGGCCTGGAGCACCCGGACTCGGGCGTCATCCGCATCGGCGAGGAGACCGTGGCCGGCCCCGGCGTGCGCGTGCCGCCCGAGCGGCGCGGGCTGGGCATGGTGTTCCAGGGCTACGCCGTCTGGCCCCACCGCTCCGTCGAGGAGAACGTGGCCTATCCGCTGGTGCTGCGCCGCGTGCCGAAGGCGGAGCTGGCCACCCGCGTGCGCGAGGCCCTGCGCCAGGTCCGTCTGGAGCACCTGGCCACGCGCAGGCCCCACGAGCTGTCGGGAGGACAGCTCCAGCGCGTGGCGCTCGCGCGCGCCCTGGTGGCGAGCCCCCGCGTGCTGCTGCTCGACGAGCCGCTCTCCAACCTGGACGCGGCGCTGCGCGAGGAGCTGCGCGCGGAGCTCGCCACGCTGCGCGCGAGGCTGGGCACCACGCTCGTCTTCGTCACCCATGACCAGGGCGAGGCGCTCGCGCTGTCGGACCGCATCGCGGTGATGAACCAGGGCGTGCTCGAGCAGGTGGACTCGCCCCAGACGCTCTACCGCGAGCCCGCCACCCCGTTCGTCGCGGGCTTCGTCGGCGGCGCCAACGTGCTCACGGGCGAGGTGCGCGCGGGCCACTTCCACACCCCCCCTGGAGGCACGGGGTTCGCGCTGCCACCCGG
>NZ_SRLW01000226.1:0-16468 GCF_006518215.1 Myxococcus sp. AB025B | reverse complement strand
CCACCCGCCGCAGCGCCTGCCCCACCACCAGCCACAGCACATCCACGCCGCGCGCGCCCAGCGCCAGCCGCACCCCCATCTCGTGCGAACGCTGCGCCACCGAGTAGGACATCACGCCGTAGATGCCCACCGCCGCGAGCACCAGCGCCAGCACGCCGAAGGCCCCCAGCAGCACCGCCCGGAAGCGCGGCTGTCCCAAGTCCATCGCCAGCCGCTCCTCCAGCGTGCTCGCGCGCGCCAGCGCCACCGAGGAGTCCACCGCGCGCAGCTCCTCGCGCACCACCGACTCCAACGTCCTCGGGTCCAGGCCTGGCGCCGCCCGCACCGCGAGCTGCCCGTCCGTCGCCGGCTCCTGCGCCATGGGGACGTACGCGGTGGGCTCGTGCCCCGTCTCCACACCCGCGTACGCCACGTCCGCCACCACGCCCACCACCGTCGTCCACAGCGGGTTGCCCTGCTCGTCGTCACCTCCGAAGGAGATGCGGCGGCCAATCGGGTCCTGGTCCGGGAAGACCTCGCGCGCGAAGCGCTCGCTCACCACCGCGACCCGGGGCGCCTTCGCTCCGTCCGCCTCCGTCAGGAGCCGCCCCGCCCGCAGCGGCACGCGCAGCGCCTCCAGGAAGCCCGGCGTGGCGGCGTTGATGAGCGCGTCGGGACGCACGGGCGGGTCCTCGGAGCCCTCCTTCCAGTAGCCCGAGCGCGAGATGGAGCCCCCCGCCGGAAGGCTCTCGCCCACGCCCACGCCAGCGACCTCCGGACGCGCGGACAGCCGCGCCGTCAGCTCCCGGTGGAAGGCCTCCGTCCGCTCCGGCGTGTCATAGCGCCCCTGCGGCAGCGCCAGCCGGGCCACGAAGACGCCCGCCGGGTCCAGGCCCGGGTCGGACTGGTACATCCGCCAGAAGCTCTTGAGCATCAACCCCGCCGCGGTGACGAGCATCAGCGCGAGCGCCACCTCCGCCACCACCAGCACCGCGTGCGTGCGCCCGCGGGACGTCTCCGTCGCTCCGCGCCCCAGCACCGTCGCCGGCGACAGCTGCGTGCGCTGGAGCGCCGGCACCAGCCCCACGCCCACGCCCGTGGTCAGCGTCACCGCCAGCGCGAAGACGAGCACGCGGCCCTGCACCACCACCTCGCCCGAGCGGGGCAGCTTGTCGGCGCCCAGCGCCATCAACACATCAGTGGCCCACAGCGCCAGCAGCACGCCGCCCACCCCGCCCATCAGCGCCAGCAGCACGCTCTCCGTGAGGAGCTGACGCATCAGCCGGCCACGCCCGGCGCCCAGCGCCACGCGGATGCCCAGCTCCCGCTGCCGCGCCGCCGCCCGCGCGAGCTGCAGGTGCGCCACGTTGGCCGCCGCCAGCAGCAGCACCAGGGACACCGCGCCCAGCATCACCCACAGCAGCAGGCTGACGCCCTGGGTGAGGTGCTCGTCGTAGCGGACCACCCGCAACCCCAGGGTGGTGTCGTCCCGCGCGAGCAGCTCCTCGCGCAGGCCCTCCAGCTCGTGCCGGGCCGACTCGAGCGTCGCGCCCTGGGCCAGCCTCGCCGCGACGGCGAAGGAGCGGAAGCCCCGCTGCGTGCGCTCATCCGACGTGGCCGCGCCCGGCAGGCTGTCGAAGGGCACCCAGACCTCGGTGGTGAGGGAGGGCGCGTCGAAGGACGGCGGCATCACCCCAATCACCGTGTAGGGCTGACCGCCCAGCGTCAGCGTGCGGCCCAGCACGCCCGCGCCGCCGCCCTCCTTCAGCCAGCGCGCGTACGAGATGACGGTCAGCGGCGCGGCGCGCTCCTCGGGCGCGAAGGTCCTGCCCAGCATCGGCTTCGTACCGAAGGCCCCGAAGAAGTCCCCCACCACCACCGCGCCGCGCAGCTGCTCGGCGTCACCCTGGCCGGTGAGGTTCATCAGCCGCTGGCCGTACGCGGTCATCGAGCGCAGCTGCGTGGAGCGCCGCGCGACGTCCTCGTAGTTGGGCAGACTGTAGCGCGCCAGGGACTTCCCGGGCCGCGCGTTGGACAGCACCACCAACCGCTCAGGCTCCGGGAACGGCAAGGGGCGCAGCAGCACCGCGTCCACGACGCTGAACAGCGCCGTCGTCACGCCGATGCCCAGCGTCAACACCAGCACCGCCGCCACCGTGAAGACGGGCGACTGGCGCATCGTCCGCAAGGCGTACTTCACGTCCATCGACACGTCGCTCAGCATGGGGTTCCTCGCGAAAGTCTCAGGGCTTCTGGAGCCAGCCGTCGGCGAGCTGGATGATGCGGTGGCCGTAGGCCGCGTTGGCCTCCGAGTGCGTCACCTGGATGATGGTGGTGCCCTGCTGGTTGAGCGTCTGGAACACCTCCATGATGTGCTTCGCCTGCGCCGAGTGGAGGTTGCCCGTGGGCTCGTCCGCCAACAGAATCTTGGGCGCGGCGATGAGCGCGCGGGCGATGCCCACCAGCTGCTGCTGACCGCCGGAGAGCTGCGAGGGGAACAGGTCCTTCTTCCCCACCAGCTGGAAGCGGTCCAGCATGTCGCCCACCAGCGCCTCGCGCTCACCGCGCTTGAGGTTGCGGTAGGACAGCGGCACCTCCAGGTTCTCGGCCACCGTGAGGTTGTCGAGCAGGTGGTACTGCTGGAACACGAAGCCGATGGTGCGCCGTGACAGCTCCCCGCGCTCCTTGGGCTTCATCGCGTGCACGGCCTGACCGTCCAGGACGTACTCACCCTTCCACTCGGCGTCGAGCATGCCCAGCACGGACAACAGCGTGGACTTGCCCGCGCCGGAGGGGCCCATCAGCGTGACGAACTCGCCGGCCTGGATGTCCAGGTCGATGTTGCGCAGCACCCAGGTGCGGCCGCCCGCCAGGGGATAGGACTTCTCGACCTGGCGCAGGCAGATGAGGGGAGAGGACATGGTGCGTGCTTCTTTCGTGCTCACTCGGAGCGAAAGGAGATGATGGGGTCCACGCGTCGTACGCCGCCACGCCGTCCAGGAGCGAGCGCACGAGGTGCGCGGGGGCCCAGCGACAACCCCTGGCGCGGCACCAGCACGTCCGAGCGCGCCGCGCCCAGCCCCTGGCGGACATCCTGAAGAAGGTCTTCCATGGGCGGGGGAGTCCGCGTGGCGAAGGGGACGACGGGCGGTCAGCGGCGCTGCTCGTCCTGCACGATGCGGCCGTCGAAGAGGCTCACCGTGCGCGTGGCGGTGCGCGCGTGCGCGGGGTCGTGCGTCACCATGCAGATGGTGGCGCCCGCCTTGTGCAGCTCGGAGAGCAGCTGCATCACCGCCTCGCCGTTCTTCGAGTCGAGGTTACCGGTGGGCTCGTCCGCCAGCAGGATGAGCGGGTCGCCCGCCACCGCGCGCGCCACGGCGACGCGCTGCTGCTGACCACCGGAGAGCTGCCCCGGCATGTGCCGCGCGCGGTGCGCCATGCCCACCTTCTCCAGCGCCCGCTCCACCCGCTGCTTGCGCTCGGCGGCGGGCATGCCCCGGTACGTCAGCGGCAGCTCCACGTTCTCGAACACCGTCAAATCGCCGATGAGGTTGAAGCTCTGGAAGATGAAGCCGATGTGCCGGTTGCGCACCAGCGCGCGGTCCGTGGCGGACAGGTCCAGCACGCTCTTGCCGTCCAGCAGGTACGTGCCGCGCGTCGTCGTGTCGAGCAACCCCAGCACCGCCAGCAGCGTCGACTTGCCCGAGCCCGACGGGCCGACGATGGCCACCCACTCACCCTGGCGGATGTTGAGGTGGATGTTGGAGAGCGCGTGCGTCTCCACCTCCTCCGTCTCGAACACCTTCGTCAGCCCCTCCAGCGTGATGAGGGCCTTGTTCGGGTCCGCCTTGGGCCCACCCGAAAGCACCGCCGCGTCCTCGGAAGCGGGGGTCTCCACACTGCTCGTCGTCGTCGTCATCGCAATCTCACCCGCTCCACCGCGTCCCACGCGGCCATGTCAGAGAGCACCACCTGGTCACCTTCCGCGAGGCCCTGGAGCACCTCCACGGCATTCACCGAGCCCCGGCCCAGCTGCACCGGCACCCGCACGGCCTCGTCGCTTCCCGGCATCAAACGGAAGAGCGACATCGTCCCGTTGGGCTGCGCGCCCGCCGGGCGCCCCACCGACAGCACGTTGGCCAGCCGCTCCAGCTCCACCGTGCCCTCCACCGTGAGATCCGGCCGCGCGCCCCGGGGAAGCTGGGCCGGCAGGGACACCTCCACCCGCACCGTGCCCTGGCTGGCCGCCGGCGCCACGCGCGCCACCGTGCCCTCGACGACGCCGTTGCGCGTGTCCACCAGCGCCTTCTGGCCCTGGACGATGTCGCGCGCCTGCGTCTCGGCGATTCTCAGCTCCGCCTTGAGCCGCTCGGGCTTCACCACCTTCGCCAGCAGCACGCCCGGCGTCACCCACTGGCCGAGCTCCAACGGCAGCTCCTGCAGCACGCCATCCTCCCCGGCGACCACCTTCATCGAGTCCACCTGGGTACGACGGAAGCGCGCGACCGCTTTCAACCGCTCGACCTGTCCGGCCTGCGCGGCCAGCTGGTCCTTCATGCTCGCGGCGACCACGGTCAGCTTCTTGCGCTCCAAGTCCAGCCGGCGCGTCAGCTCGCCCGCCTTCTCACCCTGCTGCCGGGCCTCGAGCGCGGGGATGAGGTCCTTCTGGGCCAGCGCCGTGTTCGCCGACGCCCGGCGCGCGGCGTCCGAGGACTCCGCGGTGAGCGTCTCCACCGTCGCCTCCTGCGCCAGCCGCTGCGTCTCCAGCGTCATCCGCATCTGGATGTACTCGGCCTCCGCGCTCGCCAGCTGCCGCTCGGCCTCCAGCATCTGCAGCTGCACGTCCGGGTTGGACAGCTCCATCAGGAGCGTGTCCGCCTTCACCTCGGCGCCGGGCCGCACGTGGATGCGCTCCACGCGCCCCGCCGTGTCCGCCGTCAGCCAGCGGATGTACTCGGGCACCAGCGTGCCCGCGCCCTTCACCTGGCGCACCATGGGGCCGCGCTTCACCGTGTCCAACCACACCGAGGCCCGGTCCACCGACGGCGCCGCGGGACGCAGCCGGCCCAGCCCCACCGTGACGAGGATGAGGGCGAGCGCGCCTCCGATGGCGAAGACCCAGGGCTTGCGGCGAGGCTTCTTGGCTTTGGGAATGTCCACGCCAGGCCCTAGAGCGAGCCGCGTGCCAACACCTCCTCGCGCACCAACCCCACAGAATCGTTGGAGGCAGGGCCTTTCTCGCCCCAGGCCGTGCCCGCTTCCGCGAAGTGATGTCCCAGAAGCGAACAACCGCGCGCCCCCGATGCGCGTGGGGTCCGGCCCGGCAAACACTCCCCGTCTCCCGGGTGAGGTCAGCGTCGACTAGAATTACAGACTATGCAGTTAATACCATTCTAGAGCGTCAAAATTGACTCACAGCTTGTTCCCAGACGAAGCCACGGCAGTAGGCTGCGGTGCGAATGACTTCGTCCCTGCTCGAGGCCTTCCTGGACCACGCCCACGGCGCGCCAGCACGGCCGCTGCTCACGTTCGAGCGTGAGTCGACCTCCTACGGAGAGCTGGCCGCCCGCGTCGCGGCGCTCGCCCGGGGACTTCGCCAGCGCGGCCTGCAACCGGGCGAGCGCGTGGCGCTCTTCCTGGAGAACAGCCCGAGCTTCATCGTCGCCTACCTGGGCGTGCAGTACGCGGGGGGCGTGGTGGTGCTGGTGAACACGGCGTATCGCCAGGTGGAGCTGGCCCACATCCTGGCGGACGCGGAGGTGCACACGTGTGTCACCGGCGCGGCGGGCGTGGCGGAGCTGGCGCCGCTGCGCGAGCAGCTGCCCACGCTGCAGTGGCTGGTGACGGTGGAGGCGCCCACGGTGACGCCGCCCGCGTCGCTGGAGGTCATCGACTTCGACACGCTCGTCACCGAGGGCAGCCAGTCCACGCTGGCGCTGGCGCTGCCGCGACCCGAGGACCTGGCGGTGCTGGGCTACACGTCCGGCACCACGGGGCGCTCCAAGGGCGCCATGCTGCTGCACAGGAACCTGCTGGCCAACGTCAAGGCCGTCACCGAGGCGTGGCGGTGGACGGCGGCGGACCGGCTGCTGCACACCCTGCCGTTGTTCCACACGCACGGCTTGATGGTGGGCCTGCACGGCACGCTGTACACGGGCGCGAGCCTGGAGCTGCACCGGCGCTTCGTGGCCACCGACGCGCTGGCGACGTTGCGCGATGACACGTCGCTGACGATGTTCTTTGGTGTGCCCACCATGTATGGACGCTTGCTGGAGGAGTCGCGACGCACGGGCGTGAAGCCCCGGGAGCTGAGGCTCTGGGTCTCCGGCTCGGCGCCCCTGAGCCCCCAGCTGTTCCATGACATCGAGCACGACTTCGGCGCGCGCATCCTCGAGCGCTACGGCATGACGGAAACCATCATGAACACCACCAACCCGTACGACGGCGAGCGCCGTCCCGGCACGGTGGGCTTCCCCTTCCCCGGCCAGGAGGCCCGCGTGGTGGACGTGCGCACCCGCCGCCCGCTGCCCCAGGGCGAGACGGGGGAAATCGAGGTCCGCGGCCCCCACGTCTTCGCCGGCTACTGGCGGCGTCCGGACGCGACGAGCGAGTCGTTCGACTCGGAGGGGTGGTTCCACACCGGGGACCTGGGCGAGCTCGACGCGGACGGCTACCTGCGCATCACCGGGCGGGCGCGCGAGCTCATCATCTGCGGGGGCTTCAACGTGTACCCGCGCGAGGTGGAGGAGGTGCTCGCCACCCACCCGGGCGTGGCCGAGGTGGCGGTGCTGGGCCTGCCGGACGCGGACTACGGCGAGCAGGTGGTCGCCGTGGTGGTGCCCCCGCCGGGCGTGCACGCCCCGGAGGCCCAGGCGCTGGTGGAGTGGTGCAAGGACCGGCTGGCCAGCTTCAAGAAGCCCCGCCGCGTCGTCTTCATGGACTCCCTGCCGCGAAACGCGCTGGGCAAGGTGCAGAAACACCTGCTGCGAGCGCGCCTGCGGTGAGCCACCTCGAGCGCAATATTCCGAACACACCTCACGCAAATGCGTGGCTTGCGCCGGACTTTCCCCTAGCTTTGCGCCCAGGGGCGCGCGGGTGGAATGACGTCTGGCGAGATGCGGCCCATGAGCGCGCCGAGGGCGCCTGGCGAAGGGAGGGAGGGCTTCGATGAAGCGGCTGCTCATCGTCGATGACGAGCTGGCCATCGTCGAGGCGCTCCAGGACATCCTCTCCGTGGAGGGCTACGGCATCCTCACCGCCTTCAACGGCGCGGAGGGGCTCCAGCGGATGGCGGACATCAAGCCGGACCTGGTGCTGCTGGACCTGATGATGCCGGTGATGGACGGGCGGGAGATGCTGCGCCGCATGCGCGACGACCCCGCCCTGAAGTCCATCCCCGTCGTCGTCATGAGCGCCGGGCGCATCTCCGACGAGGAGCGGCGCTCCAGCGCGAGGTTCCTGGCCAAGCCCTTCGAGCTGGACCTGCTGCTGGACACCATCAGCGAGCTCTTGGGCGGCCCCAACGGGCCCGTGCCCGGGAGCGGCGAGGGCTCCCAGGGCTGAGGCCCTCGAGCGTGACGCCGCTCAGCCCGGCGTCGCGCGGAAGAGCGTGTCCCGGTAGTACTGGAGCTCGTTGATGCTCGAGCGCAGGTCCGCGAGCGCGGTGTGCCCGGAGGGCGGCTTGCGCGGCTCGACGAGGTTCGGGTACCAGGCGCGCGTGAGGACCTTGAGGCTCGTGACGTCCACCATGCGGTAGTGCAGGTAGCGCTCGAGCAGCGGCATGTACTGGAACAGGAAGCGGCGGTCGGTGTGGATGGAGTTGCCGGCCAGCACGCCCTCGCCCAGCGGGCAGTGCTCGGCCACCAGCGCCGTCACCTCGCGCTCGGCCACGCGCAGCGAGGTGCTGGAGGCGCGCACCTTCTCCAGGAGGCCGTTGCGCGTGTGCATCTCGCGCACGACGGGCTCCATGCGCAGCAGCACCTCCTCCGGCTGCCAGATGACCCGCTCGATTTCCGCGAGCGGGCGCAGGTCGGGGCCAGTGATGATGACGCCAATCTCGATGATGGCGCAGGACTCGGGGTCCAACCCGGTCATCTCCAGGTCCAACCAGACGAAGCGTGGTTCACGCGAGGGCATGCACCCGCCTATAGCAGCCCGCGCGTCCGGGCGGTGCGCCAAAGCTTGGCTCCGGCGCGAGCCCCCGACGGTCCACGGCCCGTCCGCGCGCCTTCGCACCGCGAGTCCCCTGGACGTCGTCACTCGCGCGCGGCGAACCCCGGGGCGTCCAGGTGGCGGGAGAACCAGTCGGCCGCGCGGCGCGCCACGTCCCCCAGCGCGCCAGGCTCCTCGAACAGGTGCGTGGCGCCGGGGATGACGACCAGGGACTTGGCGCAGAGCAGCTCGTCGAACGCCTCCTGGTTCAGCTCGAGCACGTCCACGTCCAGGCTCCCCACCAAGAGGAGCGTGGGCGCGCGCACCCGCCCGAGCGCGGGCCCGGCCAGCTCGGGCCTGCCGCCGCGCGACACCACCGCCTGGACGTCCCCGGGATGCAGTGCCGCCGCCAGCAGCGCCGCCGCCGCGCCCGTGCTGGAGCCGAAGTAGCCCAGGCCCAGCCCCGCGAGCTCCGGCTGCGCGCGCGCCCAGCGCGTCACCGCGATGAGCCGCCGCGCGAGGAACGGGATGTCGAAGCGCAGCTCGCCGGTGCCCAGGTCCATCGCCTCCTCGTCCTCGGCGAGCAGATCGACCAGCAGCGTGCCCAGCCCCGCCTCGCGCAGGCCGCGCGCGACGGCGATGTTGCGCGGGCTGAACCGGCTGCTTCCACTGCCGTGCGCGAAGACCACCAGCCCGCGCGCGCCGGGCGGAACCCCCAGGCTGCCTCCCAGCTCCGCGTGGCCGGAGCGGACCTTCACCTCGCGAACGTCCACGTCCAGGCTGACCTCGGTCGTCATCGCGGCGGACCTCTTGGATTGCGGGGGGACTCCAGAACGCGTCACGACTCACATCCAGGAGCCGCCCGGGTCCGCGGACTCCAGCACCGAGCGCGAGCGCCACGGCGGCTGGCGCGAGCGCTCCACCAGGCTCTGCAGCTCCACGTCCGGGAACGCGCGGAAGTCGTCGTACGCCTCGGACACGGTGCGCAGGCCCGGCTCCGTCTCCACGCACGACACCTGGTCCGCCTCCGCGCGCACCACCTCCAGCCCTCGCGGCGACGCCACGGGCGTGGCCATCACCAGGCGCGCCGGGTGCAACTGTCGCAAGGCGACGAGCGCGGCGGCGGCCGTGGCGCCCGTCAGCACGCCGTCATCCACCAGGAGCACCGTGCAGCCCCCCAGCTCCGGTTGGGCCCGCCCGCGCAGGCGCCGCACCTGCGCCTCCACCTCGGACGCCTCGTCGGACACCAGCGCGTCGACCTCCGCGCGGGGCATGGGCAGAAGGCGCAGGGAATCCGAGAGCAGGAACCGGGCGCCGTTCTCGGAGACCGCGCCCAGCGTCATCACCCGGCCGGGGATGCTCAGCCTGCGCGAGACCCAGATGTCCAGGGGGACCTCCAACGCGCGGGCCACCTCGTACGCCACCCGGACGCCGCCCCGGGCCAGCCCCAACACGCGCACGTTGGAGCCCCGGTAGGGCAAGAGCGTGGCCGCCAGCCTGCGTCCGGCATCGGCCCTGTCGCGAAAGCGCATGCGTCATCCTCCTTGCTCCCAAGGAAAAGCACGGCCCGGCCTGCTTGCGCCGGAGGGGCGGCCCACGGCCCGCCTGGAGGCATGTGCCCGGGGCGGACGGCGGGGGCCCGCGCTCCGGGGCACCGGGCGCGCTAGGGTGCGGCCCATGGACCCCATCCTCCTCACCGGCACCGCCAGTCCGCACCTCGGACGGGAGCTCGCCCTGGCCCTGGGCGTGCCCCTCGCCGACTGTCACTTCGAGCGCTTCCCGGATGGAGAGATGCACCTGGAGGTGCCCGCCTCGGTGCGGGGCCGCACGGTGGTGCTGGTGCAGTCGCTGACGCCGCCCGCGGGGGAGCACCTGCTGGAGCTGCTCCTGATGGCGGACGCGTGCTGGCGGGCCGGGGCGGCGCGGCTGGAGGCGGTGGTGCCCTACCTGGGCTACGCGCGGCAGGACCGGCGCGCCCGGCCCGGCGAGCCCCTGGGGGGCCGGCTGGTGGCGGACATGCTGTCCCAGGGCCGCTTCGCGCGGGTGCTGGTGGTGGACCTGCACAGCCCCGCGCTGGAGGGGTGCTTCGACTCGCCCCTGGAGCACCTCACCGCGCTGCCGCTGCTCGCGGACGCGCTCTTGCCCAGGGTGAGCGACACGTCCGTGGTGGTGGCGCCAGACCTGGGCGCGGTGAAGCGCGCGGAGGCGCTGGCGCGGCTGCTCGGGCGTCCCTGGGCGGTGATTCACAAGGTGCGCTTGAGCGGGGACCAGGTGCACGCCAGCGGCCTCATGGGCGAGGTGCGGGGCAAGCGCCCCATCCTGGTCGACGACATGGTGTCCACCGGCGGCACGCTGGTGGCGGCGGCGGGCACGCTGCGCGACGCGGGCTGCGCGGACGACCTCACGGTGGTGACGACGCACGCGCTGCTCGTGGGCCCGGCGGTGGAGCGCCTGCGCACGCTGCCCCTGGGGCAGCTGGTCTCCACCGACAGCGTGGAGCCGCGCTCGGGGCTGCCCTTCGAGCACAGGGTGGTGACGCTCGCGCCGCTGGTGGCCCGCGCGCTGCGGCCCTGAGCCGCTTCGCGTAGGGAGACGGAGCACACGCGGGGCGGGCCGCAAGTTCCGCCCGCGCGCCGGCGCGAGTCGGTCTAGGCTCCGGCGCCATGTCCGACACGTTGCTGACGAAGCGGGAAGCGGGGGTCCTCACCCTCACCTTCAACCGACCCGAGAAGAAGAACGCCTTCACGCATGCGATGTACGAGGCGGCCACCGCCGCGCTCCAGCAGGCGGCGACGGACGACGAGGTCCGCGCGGTGCTGCTCATCGGCGCCGGCACCGTCTTCACCGCGGGCAACGACATCGGCGACTTCATGGAGCACCCGCCCGCGGGCGAGGACAGCGCCGTGTTCCTCTTCCTCAAGGCCCTGGTGGACGCGCCCAAGCCCGTGCTCGCGGCGGTGGACGGCCCGGCGGTGGGCATCGGCACCACCATGCTGCTGCACTGTGACTACGTCATCGCCACCGAGCGCGCCCGCTTCCACATGCCCTTCGTGCAGCTGGGCCTGTGCGCCGAGGGCGCCAGCAGCCTGCTGTTGCCGCGCATGGCCGGCTACGCGCTGGCCAGCGAGCTGCTCCTGTTCGGCGAGCCCTTCGACGCGGCCACCGCCCTGCGCGCCGGCATCATCAACAAGGTCGTCCCCGACGCGAGCCTCCACGAGGTCGCCACCGAGCGCGCCCGCACCCTGGCTTCCCGCCCCGCCGAGGCCGTGCGCGTGACGAAGGAGCTGATTCGCGGCCCGCTGCGCGAGCAGACCCACGCCACGCTCGCGCGCGAGGGCGCGAAGTTCATCGAGCGCCTGGGCTCCACGGAGGCCCAGGAGGCCTTCATGGCGTTCATGTCGCGCGGCCGGAAGTAGTCGGCCCGCCCGCGACGACAGGCCCCGCGCGCGACGTCGCGGGGCCTGCCCGCCCGGAAGGCCGCGAAGGCCCTCCGGGCTTGCGTGACGCCGAGCTCAGCGCGTCTTCTGCAGCTTCGGCTGGGGGTGGGTGACACGGCCGTCGAGGAACGACTCGACGCTCTGGGCCTGCGCGGCCTTCAGCGCCACGCACTGGTCCACCGACTCCAGCACCTGCGCCAGCGTGCGAGGCCCACCCGGGGCCTTCTCGGCGCGCGGCGTGAAGAAGTCCGCCAGCGCCTTGCGCTGCTCCTCACCGCAGAACGCGCGGCCCACGAAGGACAGCCGCCCCGCCGCGTCCTGCGGCAGGAGCGCGTCCGGCGAGTCGCCCACGAGCTTGTCGTAGTTCTTCGTCACGAAGTCGAACGCCACGCCCTGCGTCTTCACGTGCTGCGAGGCCGCGAACGCCATCCACACCGTCTCGCGCGGGTCCATCCCCTTCTCGAAGACGAGCCCCAGGTTCTGCTTCACCAGCTCCGGGTCCGTGAAGCCGCTCAGCGCGAAGATCATCTCCCCGCGCCGCGAGCGGTCCTTCTCCGCGCGCACCGCCGTCAGCAGCTTCTGCTGGAAGGCCGCGTCCCCGTGCGCCGCGGCGATGGAGAGCACCGCGTCCACCATCTCCGGGTCCACCGCCGCGGGGTTGGTGAGCCACTTGTCCGCGAGCCCCTTCGCCTCCGCCACCAGCTTCGGGTCCGCGCCGTCGCGGCCCGCGAGGCGAATCACGCGGGGACGCAACAGCCGCGTGTCCTCGCTCTCGCCCTTGCGCGGCACGAAGCCCAGCTCCCGGGCCCGGGGGCCATAGGTCTCACGCAGGAAGCGCGCCCGGTCCGCCTGACGGCTCTCCGGCAAGAGCCTCATGCTCACCAGGTCCAGCACCTCCATGGTGCTCTCGACGATGGCCCGGTCCGGGTCGTGCGCCGAGCGCTCCGCCAGGGCCAGCGCCTCCGAGGCCGGCAGCGCCCCGGCCAGCGCCAGCGCCCGCACGTCGCCCAGCAGCGCCACCCGCTCCGCGCGCGACAGCTTCGCCATGCCCGCCTTGGTCAGCTTCTTCGCCGCCTCGCCCGCAAGCTGGATGCGGAAGAACCCCGCGCCCTCCGCGTTGGGGAACACCCAGGCCGGGCACGTCTTCGCCTCCGTCAGGGCCACCTCGGCGCGCTCGCCCTCCAGCACCGTGCACGCCTTCGCGTCCTTGTTGTTGCCCACCGCGTACTTCACGCACACGGGCACCTTCCACGTCTGCGGCCCCGGCGCCTTCGAGCCCAGGCGCAGGTAGCGCTGCTGGGTGAGCACCACCTTGGGCTGGCCCGCGCCACACTCGAGCGTCGCCGTCACCAGCGGCGCGCCGCCCTGGTCCAGGAACGTGCTCAAGACGCCCGTGACGTCCTGCCCGGCCTCCGCAGACAGCGCATCCAGGAAGTCCTTCGCCGTGGCGTTGGCGTGCGCGTGCTTCTTCATGTAGCGCTGGATGCCCTTGCGGAACACCTCGCGCCCCAGCCACTCCTCCGTCATGGTCAGCACCGCGGAGCCCTTGCCGTAGGTGATGCCGTCGAAGGCGTTGTGGATGTCATTGGCGCTGTCGATGGGCTGGCGGATGCGGCGCGCGGACAAGAGGCTGTCGGAGTCCAGCGAGCGGCTGCGGTCCTGCACGCGCTCCACCGGCGCGTCCCACGTCGGCTGCCAGGACTCGACGATGCGCGGCGTCACCCAGGACGCGAAGGACTCGTTGAGCCACAGGTCGTCCCACCACGCCAGGGTGACGAGGTTGCCGAACCACTGGTGCCCCAGCTCGTGCACCTGCGTCTCCGAGAAGGCGCGCTGGCGGCTGATGGAGTCCTCCTCCGGCTTGGACAGCATGAGCCGCGAGTTGAACGTCACCAGGCCCGGGTGCTCCATGGCGCCGCCGAGCAGCGGCACCGCGATGACGTCCAGCTTCTCGTACGCGTAGGGGATGCCGAAGTACGCCTCCAGCGCGGCGAGGATTTCGGGCGTCACCTTGGCGGCGTACGTGCCCTCCACGGTGCGGCCGCGCGGGGTGATGATGCGCGTCTTCACCTTCTTCTGTCCGGAGTCGGCCGCCTCCAGGAAGTCGAACGGGCCCACGCCGAAGGCGATGAGGTAGCTGGGCAACGGCTGCGTGCGGCCGAAGCGGTAGGTGCGGCCGCCGTCGGGGCGGGCCTCCTCGCCCAGCTGCGGCGTGTTGGTGACGGCCACGTTGCCCGCGGGCACGTGGAAGGTGAACTGCCAGGGCACCTTGAACTCGGGCTCGTCGAAGCACGGGAACACGCGGCGCGCGTCGATGGGCTCGAACTGGGTGAAGACATACCAGTCACCGCCCTCGTTCACGCGGAAGGCGCCGTCCGTCTCCTTCTCGGAGGCGACGCCCTCGTAGACGATGCGCAGCTTCGCGGTGCCCAGCGTCAGCGGCTCCTTCACGGAGAAGCCCAGGAAGTCCCCCGCCTCGCTCTTGTGCACGGTCGCCTCGCGCGGCGTGCCTCCCTGCGTCAGCGTGGCCTGCTTCACGGTGAGGTTCTTGCCGTGCAGCCACACGACGGTGGTGGGCTTCGACACGTCGAGGCCGATCTCCGCCACGCCCTGGAAGGCGGAGGCCTTCGGGTCCAGGGTGAGCTCCACGGCGTAGCCCTTGGGACGCACGTCCTTGGGCAGGCGCAGCGTGGGCGGCGTGGGGGCCGCGGTGGAGGGAGCCTCGGCGGCGGTCGCCACGGGCTCGGTGGCCGGCGGAGTCTGCCGGGCACCGCATGCGGACAACAGGGCAACGGTGGCCAGCGCCACCGGACGGAGCAGGTTGGGCATGGCGCGCAGTGTGTCTCATGCCGAGCAGCCAGGGTAGCGCCGAGCGCGAGTGTGTCCTTGCCGGAAACTTCACTTCGGGGTGGAGTGCCCGCGTGTCCGCCTCCGCTCCCATTTCCGACCACGCCGTCCCGGTAACGAACGCCCAGAAGCAGCCCGCGGAGCACCTGCGCCGCATCGTCGGCACACCGCCCGGCGCGCTGGTGAAGTTCCTGACGCGCTTCGTCTTCGCCTTCGTCACCTGGCTGTCGCCCACGTCACGTGACGCGCTCGCACGCTTCGTCGGCAACCTGGCGTACACGCTGGGCATCCGTCGCCGCGTGGCGCTCGACAACCTGGCGCACGCGATGCCGGAGAAGACCGACGCGGAGCGCCGCGACATCGCGCGGGGCGCGTACATCAACATGTCGCGCGTGGTGCTGGAGTCAATTCCCGCGGGGGACCGGCTGCCCGCGGACTGGGGCGAGCAGGGCGTGGTGGGGCAGGAGGCGTGGGACGCGCTGCGCGCGCGGGTGGCCACGGGCAAGGGCGCGTTGATGGTGACCGCGCACTTCGGCAACTGGGAGCTGCTCGGCGACATGCTGATTCGCTGGGGCGTTCCCCTGGATGCGCTGGTGCGTCCGCTCAAGGGCGCGCTCAACACGCGCATCGCGGAGAACCGGCTGGGCTGCGGAGCGGGGCTCATCTATCCGCGCGGCGCCATCCAGGAGATTTCGGACGCGGTGGAGCGCGGCGAGTCGCCCTACATGTTGCTGGACCAGGCGCTGCCGGCGAAGGCGGCGGTGTTCGTGCCGTTCTTCGGTCGGCTCGCGTCCACCACGCCCGCGTGCGCGGTGGCCGCGCAGCGCACGGGCGCGCCGGTGTTCGTGGTGATGGGCGTGCGCAGCGGCAAGGGCGCGCGCTTCCGGCTGGAGGTGGAGGGCCCCATCCCGGCGCCCGCGCCCGGTGAGTGCGCGGACCCGGTGACGGAGCACACCGCGCGCATCACCGCCGCGCTGGAGCGCTGCATCCGCAAGTACCCCGACCAGTGGATGTGGCTGCACCGCCGCTGGAAGGTGCAGCCGCCCGCGGCGACGGACGCGAAGCGCTGACGCGCGCGCGCTCAGCCGCCCCCCATCGCGCGGCCACATGATGCCGCGGCGCGAACCCCGGGCGGCGCCTGGCGCCCGCTGTGACGGGCCAGCAGCGCTGGCCGGGCCCTACTCCACCACCACGCGCCGCAGGTGCGCGCCCAGGCGCGTGACGACCTCGTAGTGGATGGTCTGCGCCCAGCCCGCGAGCGCCTCCGCGGTGATGGACTCCTCGCCGTCGCGCCCCAGCAGCGTCGCCGTCACGGGGCGCTCGTCCGGCGTCGCCCGCGTCACGTCCACGATGAGGTGGTTCATCATCACGCGCCCCAGCACCGCGCACCGCCGCCCGTTCACCAGCACGTGCGCCTTGCCCGACGCCAGCCTCGGGTAGCCGTCGTAGTACCCCACCGGCAATACGGCGATGCGCGTGGGCTCCGACGTCCGGTACGTGCAGCCATAGCCCACGTACGCATTCGCCGGCAGCCACTTCACCACCTGGCTTCCGCACCGCCACGACAACACCGGCCGCAAGGACGGCACCTCGCCCAGCACCAGCCGCGCCGACAGCCGCGTCTCCGCCGACGGCCACAGCCCGTACAACGAAATCCCCACCCGCCGCGCCTCGTAGCGCGCCCGGGGCAGCACCAGCGTCGCGGCGCTCGCGGCGATGTGCCGCTGCAACACCCGCTCGGTCCCCAGCTGCGCCGACAGCAGCCCCAGCCCCGTCTCGAACGCGTCCACCTGCGCCAGCGCGTACCCCTGCTCCGTCACGTCCTCCGTGTTGGCGAAGTGGCTCAGCCCGCCCACCACCTCCAGCACGTCGCGCGCGTCCACGAGGAAGCGCGTCTCCCCGGGCAGCTGCTCCAACGTGAAGCCCTCGCGCCCCAGGCCCGTGTCGATGTGGACGTGGACCCGCAGCGGCCGGGCCAGCCTCGCCGCGCGCAACACCGGCACCGCGGCCTCCCAGCCACGGTCGGCCACCACCACCTCCACGCCCTCCCGCGC
>NZ_SRLW01000225.1:0-16733 GCF_006518215.1 Myxococcus sp. AB025B | reverse complement strand
CGTCAGCACCACCCCGCCCGTCACCGCCGTCAGCCGGGGGGACTGGAGCGGCTCGAACACCCTCACCCAGCGCGTCTGCAGCGTCGACGAGAAGCTGGCCACGGTGGGGCGCTGTGGCGCCACCGTCTCCGGCAGCCCCACGGAGCCCAGCCCCAGCAGGCCGCCGTGCCCCGCCTGGACCGTGAACAGGTTCCCGTTGGCGTCCGCGACCAGCGAGCCCAGGCCATAGGAGCTCGTCGTGCTCAGCGGGAACTGCCGCAGCGTCAGCTCCGCGCCCGTGGAGGTGAGCCTGCCGAGGATCACCTCCCGCGGTCCATCGTAGTTGTCGTCCGGCTCCGCGCTGGCATACGGGGTCCCCGCGAAGGAGAAGCGGCCGTCGAAGTCGCCCGTGAAGGCCACGCCCCCATCCGGCAGCACGGCCACCTGGTACAGGTCCGCGAACACCGTGTCGTAGGACGTCGGAAGCAGCCAGTGCCACTGGTGGTCGCCCGTCACGCTCCAGCGCGCCACGAACACCCCGCCCCGTGCGAGCGCGCCCGCGCCGAAGTCGGTGCCCGGTCCGGCCCAGCCGCCCACGGTGATGTTCTCCTGCGCGTCCACCGCGACGCTCACCGCCTGGGTGCCCCGCATGGCGTTCGTCTTCAGCACGCGCGCCCACTGGTAGGCGCCGTCCCACTGGAGCTTGAGGACGAAGGAGTTCGGGTACTCGTCGTCGTAGGGGAACGGCTTGCCCGAGTCGACCTCGCCGCCACCGAAGTCCGTCTTCCCCCAGAAGCCGCCCGTCAACACCGCACTGCCGTGCGCGTCCGTCGCCAGGTCGTGCACGAACATGGGGTTGTCGAGCATCTCGTCATCCATGCGGAACCACGCCGTGTAGCCGCGCGTCCAGTCCACCGCGCCCGACGGCGTCAGCTTCATCACGAACATGCCCGTGCCCCGGGGCAGCGCGCCCTTGCCCAGGTCCGGCGTGCCCCGGTACTCACCGGCGACGAGCACGTTGCCCAGCGTCGTCACCGTCACCTTGCGGAACTCCACGTCGGGCTGGGCGAACGTCAACCGCCACGCCACGGAGCCATCCGCCCGGTGCAGCGTCACGACATCCGTCTGCTCGGCCCAGGACTCGCCGTCCCGCGTCTGCTCCTGGGTGCCCACGACGGCGAAGCCACCGTCCGGCGCGGGCGCCGTGTCCCGCGCGCGCTCGGCCGAGGCGTTGTTCGTCTGCTTCACCCACGCCGTCGTCCCCGAGGGCTGCGTGCCCCGGTACGAGCAGAACGGCGCGCTCTCCGTGACGACGACCAGCCGGGGCGCCGCGTCCAGGAGCCCCTTCGCGCTGGCATCCCCCGTCGCGAAGCTCACCCCCTTGGAGGAGTCGGCGAGCAGGCCAAAGGCGTACCGCCCCGAGGCCGTCACCACGCTCGTCACGTCGTACTCCACCCACTGGTCCTTCTTCACCGCGCCCGCGTCCCCCACCAGGTCCGTCATCGCGGGCGGGTTCTGCCAGGTCGCGGCCGCCGGGTCGAACGGCTGCGCCTGGTAGAGCAGCGGCCCGTTGTCCGTCGCCTCCAGGGCGTAGAGCTGGAGCAGCACGCGGCGCACCGGCGTCGCGTCGAGCTGGACGTCGAACTCCAGGAAGCCGTTCATGCCCGGAGAGCCATCCACGCGCATCGACGCCTCGCGGTGGAACGTCGTCGTCGGACGCTCCGCGCTCACATAGGTATCATGCCGGAGCTCGCTCACCTTCGACAGCAGCTCCCGACGCGTCATGCACGCATCCGTCGGCGCGGCCCTGGGCGCCCCCGTCCACACCAGCAGCCGCGGGCCTCCGCTCCCCGACCAGGACTCCTTCGAGTGGAAGGTCATCGCATCCCCCGACGTCCCATACACGCCGAAGGTGAAGTTGCCGTTGCCACGCACCAGGTCCGTCACCTCGTAGTCCACGTACCCGGACGGCGCCAGGTAGGGCAGCCGGTCGACCTCCGCGCCCACCTTCGTGGGGCGGGTGTTCCAGGAGACGCTCAGCTCGCTCCAGGGCCCCTGCGTCGCGTAGACCGCCGGTCCCCCCATCGTCCCATCCAGGCCCACGTGCAGCCGCAGCACCGCGCGCTGCACCGACTCCGTCAGGCCCAGCACGTCGAAGCGCAGGTGCACCTCGCGGTCGGGCGACTGCCCCACCCGCAGGTCCGTGGCGAAACCGCCCTCGGTGGACGTCGGCGCGTCGGCGGAGACATACGTGTCGTCGCTCGCGGTGAAGACCACCGGAGGGCTCGACACCGTGATGGGCAGCGCGGGGTGCGGGGGGTGGTCGTCCGCGGTCTGGACGGTGAGGACCAGCTGGGGGCGCAGCGACGTGTTCGGATGCTCGCTCGACGCGATCGTCACGCCGTCCGTGCTGTCGGCCACCAGGTGGACGTCCGTGAAGGCGCTCGTGGAGATGTGCATCCCGGTGATGTCCAGTTCGATCCACGTGCCGCTGGCCACCGCGCCCGCGCTGCTCAACGCGGAGAACCCATCCCGGGCCGGCCGCGTGTTCCAGGTCGTCAGCTCGTTCCAGGCCCGCCCCCCGATGCGAGGGTCATGCGCCGTGGGCCCGTCCGCCGAGCCATCCAAGGCATACACACGCAACCGGGCCGTGGTGATGGTGCCGTCCACCGGAGCGACATAGAAGCGCAGGTACGCCTCCGACTCGGGTGACTGGTCCACCTCCATCGTCGGCTGCGAGCCGAAGCTCGTCGCCGGCGAGGCCGCCGACACATACGTGTCCGCCGCCGCCACGATCGACACCGTCTGCGTGACGAGCTCCTGCTCGTGGCTCCCCGTCTCCGGGTCAACCCCTGCTCCTGGTTGGGCACTTCCGCACCCATTCAGGAAGAAAAGTGCCACTCCCAGACTCCAACCCACTGCGCCAACTGTCCACCGTTTCACGTGACCTCTCCCTCGCGTGCTGCCACTGAATTAGGAAAGCAACAGGTGCGCCAACGCGTGTGAGTCATTGGGTCACTCACAGTGTCTACGATTGACATGGAAATGCGATCGCCCGGTCAGCGGACCGAGCGGTCGCGAACATCACGTCAGGGATTGCGGGTCCCCCGGAGACACCACCCGATTGCCCGCACCGTCCAGCACCAGGGCCTGGAGGAACGCGGTGCCATAGCGATGAGAGAGCAACAGGTGCGCAAATGCGTACGGGCGCGAGCCCCACCGTGGGTGCCCGCGCCCGTCCATGTGCCACGAAGACTCGAGGCCCTCGCTAGGGCCGCAGCAGCAGGTGCAGCACGTCCGAGCGGCGTGACGTCGGCGTGTACCAGACGCCATCCACCTCGAACGCGCTGACCAGGTCTCCCGTGAAGAGGATGCCGCCCGGCTGCGGCGTGAGCAGGAGGTTCGACTGGAGCAGGTCGAACACCCGGACCCAACGTGTCTCCAGCGCGTCCGTGAAGCTGGCCACCGTGGGCCGGTACGGCGCCTCCGACTCCGACGGGCCCACGTCTCCCAGGCCCAGCAGACTCCCGCCGCCCGCCTGCGTCGTCACCAGGTGCCCCTGGGCGTCCACGATGAGGTCCTGGAACGTCAGCTCACGGAACGTGCGCAGCACCACGTCCGCCCCCGTGGCGCCCAGCCGACCGAGCATCGTGTCCCGAGGCCCGCCGTCGTACTCATCCGGCTCGCGGCTGGCGTAGGACTGGCCCGCGAAGTCGAAGCGGCCACCGAAGTCTCCGATGAACGCGACACCGCCGTCCGGCATGACGGCCAGGGCACGCAGGCTGCTGAAGTAGACCGGGATGACGCGCACCCAGCCGAGCGCACCGCTCGCGGCCCACCGCGCCACGAACGGACCGCTTCGCGCGTCCGGTCCCGCGCCAAAGTCCGTCGCCCTCCCCGCCCAGCCGCCCACGGTGACCTGCCCGCCGGCGTCCACCGCCACGCTCGTCGCCTCCGTGCCGCGCAGCGCGTCCGCCAGGAGCAGCTTCGCCCACTGATAGCCCCCCTGCCCGTCCAGCTTCAGCACGTACGAGTTCGGATACGTGTCGCCATAGGGGAACGGCTTGCCGGAGTAGACGGGCCCGGCGCCGAAGTCCGTGTAGCCCAGAAGGTGCCCACCAGCACCGCGCCGCCCTGCGCGTCCGTGGCCAGGTCGAGCACCTGCATCGGATTGTCGAGCCGCTCGTCGGCCCGCTGGAACCACGCGGTGTAGCCCCGCGCCCACGCCACCGCGCCCGACGCCGTCAGCTCCAGCACGAACATGCCGGTGCCCTGGGGCAGCGCGCCCGTCCCCAGGTCCGGTGTCCCGGCGTAGGAGCCGGCGGCGAGCACGTGTCCCCGCGCCGTCACCGCCACCTTCGAGAAGGAGACCTGCGCCTGCGTGAAGGCCCGCGTCCACACCACGCTCCCATCCGCGCGGTGCAGCGTGACGACGTCCGTCCGCTCGGCGGACGGAGGGGCATCCCGCATCTGCTCCTGGTGGCCGAGGACGACGAAGCCCCCTCCCGGCGCGGGCGCGGTGTGGTGCGAGCGCTCCGCCTCCGCCGCCGTGGACTGCTTCACCCACGCCGTCGTCCCCGAGGGTTTCGTGCCCCGGTACGAGCAGCGCGGCGCCGTGTCCTTGACGACGACGAGCTGGGGCGCGGCGTTGATGATGCCGCGCTCGCTGGCCTCGGACGAGGCGAAGCGCAACCCATCCGCCGAGTCAGGCACCAACGCGAAGGCATGACGCCCCGACGTCGTCACCACATCGGTCACGTCGATCTCCACCCAGGAGTCCCGCGTCACCGCGCCCAGGTTCGCGCGGGCGCTCCCGCTCACGACGGGGCGATGGGCCCAGTCCGTCGTCGCCTCGTCGAACGACTGCGCCGAGAACACCTGCGGTCCATTCGCCGACGCATCCAGCGCATACAGGCGCAGCAACACCCGGCGCACGGGCTGCGTGCCCAGTTGCACGTCGAAGTCCAGGAAGCCCTCCGCTCGAGGTGCCCCATCCACGCGCAGCGAGGCCTCACGGTGGTACGTCGTCGACGGCGTCTCCGGCGTCGCATACGTGTCATGGAGCGGAGGGACGGTGGTCGCGATGACCTCCTGTCGCGTCATGCAGTCATCTCCCGGCTCGCTCCGAGACGCGCCCGCCCACACGAACAGCCGAGGCTCCAGGTCCGCGGCCTCGCGCGAGTGGAACGTCACCTCGTCCCCGGAATTTCCATACAGCCCGAAGGTGACGTCCCCGTTGCCACGCACCTGGTTCGTGACGTCGTACTCCACGAAGCCATAGGGCGCGAGGAACGGCGCCCGGTCCAACGTGCCTCCCACCCGCGCCGGCCGCGTCCTCCACGTCAGGCCCGACTCGCTCCACGTGCCCTGGGTCCCGAAGACGGACGGACCGCCCTCCGTACCGTCCGCGGCCACTCGCAAGCGCAGCACCGCGCGCTGCACCGTCTCCGTCAACCCCGTCACGGAGAAGCGCAGGTGCGCCTCGCGCCCCGGACTCGTGCCCACGCGCAGCGCCCGCGCCGAGCCACCATCCGCGGAGCCCGGCGCATCCTCGGAGACGAACGTGTCCGCGCTCGGAGCGAAGGACACCGGCGCACCGGACACCGTCAGCGGCACGGGGCGCGGCGGCGGATGGTCCGACGCGGACTCCAACGTGAGCACCAGCTGGGGACGCAGGGCCGGGTCGGGGTGCTCGCTCGACGCGAGCGTCATGCCGTCCGTGCTGTCCGCGCGCAGGAACACGTCCACGTAGCTGCCCTGGGAGATGGACAGGTCGCTGACGTCCAGTTCCATCCAGGTGCCGCTGGCCACGGCGCCCGCGCTGACCACACCCCAGTACCCGCCCCAGTCCGGGCGGTTGCTCCACGTCGTCAGCTCGTTCCACGAACGCACGCCGGGCGGGTCGTACACCGTGGGGCCATCGGCCGAGCCATCCACCGCGAAGACGCGAAGCCTGGCCGTCGTCACCGTGCCGGTGAAGGGCTCGATGAAGAAGCGAAGGTAGGCCTCGGACTCGGGAGCGCGGTCCACCTCCAGCGTGGGCGAGGAGCCGAAGCTCGTCGTCGGCGACGTCGCCACCACGTGCGTGTCCGCGCCCGCGCCGAACGTCACCGTCCGGGTGACCAGCTCCTCGTCACTCGACTCCGGGCGCGTGTCCGGGGAGTCCTCCACCGGAGGAGTGGAACTCCGTTCCCCATGTTGGGAAGGCCCGCACCCACCGAGGAGCCCGAGCGCCACACCCAGCCCCCACCCCACCGCCCCGACTGTCTTGCGCCGCACGGCACCTCTCCCTCGTGTTCAACGAGGGAGGTCGCTGAGCAACAGGTGCGCCAGCGATTGGCCACCCGAGGACAGATGGAGCCGAGGCACCGCGCCCCCGCCTCCTCGGCGGGGGGGCGCCATCCAGGCTCAATACACGTTGTACTTCTTGCGCAGCGCCTCGTGCTCGTCCGCGTTGCGCGAGGGGTGCAGGTTCTTCTGCGCGTCGTGCAGGTAGTACCAGAACTCGCTCGGCTTCGGCGCCATCGCGGCCTGGAGCGACTCCACCGTGGGCGCGCCGATGGGACCCGGCGGCAGGCCCTTGCGGTGCCGCGTGTTGTAGGGGTCCTCGGGGTCTCGCAGGCGCTTGAGGAACTCCTTGCGGTCGTTCCACTGCGCCAGCACGTAACGCGACGTCGCGTCCACGCCGAGCGGGAAGCCCTTGTCCACGCGCTTCCAGAGGATGCCCGCCACCAGGGGACGCTGCGCGGGCACCGGCTCCTCGCGCTCCAGCATGGAGGCCATCACCACCACCTCGTGCAGCGAGCGTCCGCTCCTGGCGATGGCGTCCTTGTTCGGCGTGTAGAAGCGCGCGGCGAAGGCGTCCAGCTGCCGCTGGATGAGGTCCTCCACGTCCACGTCCCCGGGGATGATGCCGTACGTCTCCGGGTAGAGGTAGCCCTCCAGCGTGGTGACGGGCAGCGGGAACGGCGCCTTGAAGCGGCTGGGGTTGCTGGCCGCCGCGATGTACTCGCCCGGCTTGATGAGGTTCGCCGCGACGAGCGCCGCGTCCGTGTCCCGAAGCCGCCAGCCCTCCACCACCACGAACGGGATGTCGTCCGGGAGCGGGTTGCCCTCCAGCGCCTTGGCCAGCTCCGCCACCGTCATGGACGGGCTCACCGGATGACGCCCCGCCTTGGGCGAGAACCCACCCCGACGGAACAGGTGGTAGCGCCAGACCCTGGTGTCCGAGAGCAACCCCTGCGTGACGAGCAGGCCGCCCAGGCCCCTGCCCGAGGTTCCCTTGGGGACGGTGAACTCCACCACGGGCGCACCCGGAGCGGCGACGGCCTTGTTGACCGCCCCCTCCATCACCACGAAGGCGCCCACACCCGCCACCGCCGCCAACACGATGACCACTGCCAGAGCCGCGAGGACTTTCTTCATCGCGGCGCAGGGTAGCACCGCCGACGCGGCCTGCATCCTTCCGTGTCATCGGATGTCCGCTCCCAGGCGCTCCCCTGCTGGCCAGCCTGGTCGGCTCCCTCCGCCTGGCACCCGAATCGCCGTCCGTCCGCGCGCCCGGGTTTCATGGCGTCCCCTGATTCAGGTCCCCATCTTCGCGACGGTTGCACCCACCCGAAACGCGAGGACACGCCATGGCGACACAAGCGTCCACAGGGGCCGGGAAGATCTCCGGCAGCTACCTCACCACCCGCGACGGCACGCAGATCTACTTCAAGGACTGGGGCCCCCGGGATGGCCAGCCCGTCGTCTTCTCGCACGGCTGGCCGCTGTCGGCCGACGCGTTCGAGGACCAGATGATGTTCCTGTCGGACCGCGGCTATCGGACCATCGCGCATGACCGGCGGGGCAATGGTCGCTCGTCACAGCCGTGGAGCGGACATGACATGGACCACTTCGCGGACGACCTCGCGGAGCTGACCTCCGCGCTGGGGTTGAGCAAGGCCGTGCACGTGGGCCACTCGACGGGCGGTGGCGAGGTGGCCCGGTACATCGGCCGTCATGGCACTTCGCGCGTGGCGAAGGCGGTGCTCATCGGCGCGGTGCCCCCCATCATGCTCAAGACGGACTGGCACCCCAACGGGCTCCCCATGAAGGTGTTCGACGACATCCGCGCGGGCGTGCGCACGGACCGGGCGTCGTTCTTCCGCGAGCTGAGCCTGGCGTTCTTCGGCTTCAACCGCCCGAACGCGAAGGTCTCCGAGGGACTCCGTGACACGTTCGTCATGCAGGGGCTGATGGCCTCCATCAAGGCCGAGTACGACACCGTCAAGGCCTTCTCGGAGACGGACTTCCGCGCGGACCTGGCGAAGTTCGACGTGCCCACGCTGGTCATGCACGGCGACGACGACCAGATCGTCCCCTTCGAGGGCGCGGGCAAGCTCACCGCCACCCTGGTCAAGGGCGCGAAGCTCAAGGTCTACCCCGGCTTCAGCCACGGCATGTGCGCGGTCAACAAGGGCATCATCAACGAGGACCTGCTCGCCTTCATCCAGGGCTGACGCCACGGGCCGCGCGGACACGCCCCGTTCGCGCGGCCCGTCGTCTTCTCGAGAGGGAACGGCACCTGACCGGAATGAATGTGCGACCCGGACGTCCGACGTCCGTTCTCGACGCGCCCCCCCCGGCCTCGGCTCCCTTCGAGGTCAACCATGTGGTCGTCACGGGGACCTCCATCGTGAGCGAGCCGTTGTTGCGCGCTCACTCCCGGTTCGCGGTCTTGATGACGGGCAGCTTGGGCGCCCGGCCATAGAGCAACTGGTAGGTGTTGTACGAGCGCAGCACGCGCTTGATGTAGCCGCGCGTCTCGGAGATGGGGATCTCCTCCACCCACGCGTCGAGCGGCAGGTCCGGCTTGTCCGCGCGCCAGCGGTTCACCGCGCCCGGCCCCGCGTTGTAGCTGCCCACCGCGTACGGCGTGTGCCCGCCGAACTTCTTGAGCAGCCCGCCCAGGTAGTGCGCGCCGAAGCGGATGTTGAGGTCCGGCTGGAGCAGCTGGTCCACCGTGAAGCGCTTGAGCTTCAGCTCGCGCGCCACGCCCTTCGCGGTGGACGGCATGAGCTGCGTCAGCCCCAGCGCGCCGGCCCACGACAGCGCCTTCGGGTCCAGCGCGCTCTCCTCGCGCATCAACGCCTGGAGCAGATCCGCCTCCACGCCCGACACCGCCGTGTGCTTCTCGATGAGGTCGCGGAACGCGTTGGGATACGCCACCTCCCACACCACGCGCGTCTCGCTCGTGATGCGTCCGCTCAAGTCCTTGCGCAGCGCCAGCCGGGCCACCGCGTGCGCGGCGCGCTCATCGCCCGCCTCGTGCAGCACCAGCACCAACAAGCGGATGGCCTCCGCGGGCTGGTTCGTCCGGCTCACCGCGAGCAGCTCCGACGACACCGCCTCCGGGAAGCCCAGGCGCAACAGCTCCACGCCCGCGCGGAAGTGCGGGTCCTCCCCCACCGGGCCCGCGAACAACGGCCAGGGACTGGCCGCCTCCGGCACCGCGAAGATCTCCGGAGAGATTCGCTCCAGTCGCTGGGGGTCCAACGCGGACAGCTGCGAGCGCGCCATCAGCCCGTAGTACGTCGCCGGGTGCTCCACGGAGATCTTCTCGAACAGCTCCGCCGCGCCCTGGATGTTGCCCTGGTCCTGGAACGTGCGCGCCCGCCAGTACCGCGCGCGCTCCACGTCGTAGCTCTCGTCCGCTTGAGCGAAGCGCTGCTCGATGCGGTCCAGGAACGACAGGCCCGCGTCCTCCACCTTGCTCGTGCGCGCGATCCAGTACGCCTTGAAGAGCGCCTCGCCCAGGAAGTCCCCCTGGGGATACAGCCGCGCCAGCTCGTCCAGCCGCGCCATCGCCTCCTTGGGGCGGCCCGTCTTCACGTACAGGTCCGCCGCGTAGAAGAGCGCGTCGTCCGCGAAGCTGTGGTCCGGGAACTCGCGCGCCAGCCGCTCGTACGTCTCCGTGCCGCGCGACGAGTCGACGATGGAGCGCGACGAGCCGAGCACGTACAGCGCCCGCGCCAGCAGGTCGCGGTCCGTGCACTTCTCCACCACGGGCGACAGCGTCTGGATGGCACGCGTGTGCTCACGCTCCTTGCGCAGGCCCTTGCCGTAGGAGAAGTGCGCGCGGCACGCGAGCGCGTCCGGGAGCTTCAGCTGCGTGAGCAGCGGCTCCAGCTGCGCCAGGCCCTGCTTGTTGCGGTGCAGCTCCACCAGCGCCTCGCCGCGAGCCACCCGGGCCTCCACCGGCGCCGTCTGCCCCTTGAGCCGCTTGTCGGCCTGGACCGCCAGCGGTGACAGCGGGTGCGCGCCCCACAGCCGCCACAGCGCGGCGCGCTCGGCGGCCTTGTCCTTCTTCTCCGCGGCGATGTCGGCGATGGCCATCAGCGCCTCGGCGCCCACGTTGCGCCCCCAGCTGGGCGCCGCGCGCGAGGTGAGCGGCTCCAGCGCCGCCATGGCCCCTTCCGCGTCCTTCTTCTTGCGCAGCACCCGGGACAGCGCCAGCCGCGCGTCCACGTACAGCCGGGACTCGGGCGGCACCTGGGCCAGTTGCACCGCGGCCTCGTCGTAGCGGCGCAGCCCCTCCAGCGCCACGCCCGAGTGCGTCAGGCACCGGTCCCTCAACGCGGGGTAGTCCGGCGCCAGGGCGGCCAGCTCCTTCGCGGCGGTCTCCTCGTCCCCCGAGCGCAGCGCGGCCAGGGCGCGCAGGTAGCGCACCGGCGGGCTGTCACCCTCGTCCTTCAAGAGCTCGCGGGCGCGAGCGAAGTGGCCCTTGTCGAAGGCCGCGCGGGCCTCCTTCTTCTTGCCCGCGCCGAAGTACGGCGACAGGTCCTCCAGCGCGTAGCGGCGGCCCCGGTGGACGACGGGTGCGGGCGGCGCGGCGTTGGGGAAGGCCGGGTTGAACACCTCCACGAAGCCCGGCGGCAGCGGCGCCTTCTCGGCGTCCGGCGGCGGCGAGAGCTGCGCCTCCGGGGGCGCGTTCTCGGTGTGGGTCGTGGGGGCCTCGGAGGCCTCCGTCCCGGAGGGGGCCGGGGACGAGGGAGCCTGCGCGGACAGCATGAGCGCGGAGGCGATGACGGCGAGCTTGGGCAGGAAGGGCTTCATACGCGGGGCTGGGGAGCCTGGGAGGTGGGCGCGGGCTCGCCCCAGGACAACCGGGGGTGCATGGAAAATTTCCGGAGGCTGTCACAGGTTAGACTGTCCGCCCGCCCATGGACATCCGGACTCAGAGCGCGCTGCTGGCATCCATCATCGGCCTCGCCCTTGGCGTGTCCATGTTGTTGCGCCCGGCCAGGCCCAAGGTGCTCACCCTGTACTCCGTCTTCGCCCTGACGGTGGCCGGGTACTACCTCTCGTTCTTCTTCCACAGCCTCTTCCCCGAGGTGACGTACCCCTGGGCGCACCGCATCACCCTGGGCATCACCGTCCTGGTCGCCTCGCTCATCCCCGGCGCCGCCGTGGGGTTCTTCCTCGAGTTCTTGGATGTCAGCAAGGGAACACACCTGGTGGGCCGCCGGCTCGCCCTCCTGTCGGTCTTCCTGGGCCTCGCCGTGGCGGTCACCCCCCTGGCCGACAAGCTGTGGGCCCGGGTGGCCATGGGCGTCTGGGTGCACGGCTCCCTGCTCGCCTCGGTGTCGTTGCTGCTCCACCGGGTCCGCAGCAACGAGTCGCGCATCGAGCAGCTGCGGCTGATGTACCTGGCCATCGGCGCGGCGGCGGGCATCCTGTTCTCCGCGCTGGACTTCATCGGCAGCTCGGTGCCGCTGCCGACGCTGGGGCCGGTCTTCACCACGCTGTACCTGTTCTTCCTCGCGCAGACGCTGCTGCGGCTGCGGCTGATGGACCTGCACGAGCTGCTGGGGAAGATTGCGTCGCAGACGGTGCTGGCGGTGATCCTCGCGGCCGTCTTCACGGTGTTGACGGCGTGGGTGGACGAGGACACGGGCCTGTTCCTGTTCAACACGGTGGTGGCGGCCTTCGTCATCCTCATCCTGTTGGACCCGCTGCGAACAAAGGTGGAGGAGATGGTGGTGCGCATCTTCTTCCGCGAGCGCTTCGCGCTGCTGGACGCGCTGGGGACCTTGCGCGCGCGGATGGCGAACGTCATCGACATCTCCGAGCTGGCCACGCTGGTGCTGGACACGCTGCACGAGACGGGGCGCGTGACGCACTCTTCGGTGTACCTGCTCGCGGAGGACCGGCCCGGGTATCGGCTGCTCGACTCACGGGGCCCGTTGCCGGTGGCGTTCCTGGACACGGCTGCGGCGCGGGGCCTGTTGTTCGCGGTGGCGAGCGGGCAGAAGGCGGTGCTGCTGGAGAACGTGGAGCGCCGAGGCGCGACGATGCGGCTCCAGTCGGTGGAGGGGCGCCGGTATCGCGACGAGCTCAAGCGGCTGAACGACACGCGCTCGGCGCTGGTGCAGATGCGCGCGGGCATCAGCGTGCCGCTGGTGGGCAACGACAGGGTCATCGGCTTCCTGAACCTGTGGGACGAGCGGGTGCCGGAGGCGTACGCGTCCGACGAGATTGCCCTCATCCTGGAGGTCGCCGAGAAGCTGGCGACGGTGCTGGAGAACTCGAAGCTCTACGAGAAGATTCGCGAGCGGGATCGCCTGGCCGCGCTGGGTGAGATGGCGGCGGGTCTGGCGCACGAGATTCGCAATCCGCTGGGGGCCATCAAGGGCGCGGCGCAGTGCCTGGACCCCAGGCGGCTGCCGGGCGAGGACGGCGAGTTCCTGGAGGTCATCGTCGAGGAGGTCAACCGGCTCAACGGGGTGGTGACGGCGTTCCTCGACTACGCGCGGCCGATGAAGCAGAGCTTCGGGCCCACGGACCTGAACGAGGTGGTGACGCGCACCATGCGCCTCATCCAGAACGACGTGCCGTCGAGCGTCGCGCTGGCGGTGGAGCTGGACCTGCAGCTCCCGCGAGTGGACGGAGACGCGGAGCAGCTCAAGCAGGTGCTCATCAACCTGGTGCAGAACGCGGTGCAGGCGCTGGACACGCGCGAGGGGCGAATCACGGTGCGCACGGAGCGGCCGGAGCGCTTCGGTGAGTTCCGCAACGCGGGCGGCGAGCTGTTGGAGGTGCGAGTCTCCGACACCGGCCCGGGCATCCCCTTGGACCAGCAGCCGCACATCTTCGTGCCGTTCTTCACGACGAAGCAGAAGGGCACGGGGCTGGGGCTCGCCATCTGTCAGCGCATCGTGAAGAACCACGGAGGCAGCATCTCCGTGCAGAGCAAGGCGGGCGAAGGCACCACGTTCATCATCCGCATGCCCGCGCTGCCGGTGGAGAAGCCCGTGGAGGCGCTGCCGGAAGGAACGGGAACGCCGCCTCCGGCCACGCGCATCTCCCAGTCGATTCCCGTGCCCGAGGAGCTGCGCGAGCGCAAGCGCAAGGCCGGATGAAGCTCACGTCACGGAGCCCTCACACCCGCGCAGCCCGGGGCGACGCGGCCCGCGCGCGAACCCCGCGGGCTCAGCTCAGCGACGCCGTCGCCTCCGCCAGCTTCTCCTGCGCCGTCTCCCACCGCGCGTAGAGGTCCTCCAGCGACTCCTTGCCCGCGCGGTGTGCATCCATCAGCGGCTTGGCGCGCGCGAAGTCGTTGTAGAGCACGGGGTCCGCGAGCTGCGCCTCGCGCTCCTTCTGCTCCGCCTCCACCTTGGCGATCTGCTCTTCGAGCTTCGCGATCTCCTTCTTGAGCGGCCCCTCGACCACGCTGCGACGCTGGCGCGCCTCGGCCTCCAGCCGCTTGCGGTCCTTCTCCGAGACGGGCCCCGAGGACGCCTTCTCCCCTCCGCGTGACGCGCCGCCCGCAGCGGCCTCCGCCTCCAGCCGCTGCTGCTCCTGGTGGTACAGGTAGTCGTCCAGGTTGCCCGGGTGCGGCGTCAGCTTGCCCTCCGCCACCTCCCAGACGTGCGACGACAGCCCGTTGATGAAGCTGCGGTTGTGGCTGACGAACAGCAGTGTGCCGCCGTAGCCCTTGAGCGCTTCAATCAGCATCTCGGACGAGTCCAGGTCCAGGTGGTTGGTGGGCTCGTCCATCAAGAGGAAGTTGGACGGAACCAGCAACAGCTTGGCCAGCGCCACGCGCGCGCGCTCACCACCGCTGAGCACGCCGATGGGCTTGTCCACGTCGTCACCGCTGAAGAGGAACGCGCCCAGCACGCCGCGCACGTAGCTCTCCGGCTTGTCCGCCGCCAGGGGCCGCACCTCCTCGATGATGGTGTTCTGCCGGTCGAGCTTGTCCGCGTGGTGCTGCGCGTAATAGCCCACCACCACGTTGTGCCCGAGCGTCACCGTGCCCGTGTCCGGCGCCAGCTCCCCCGCCACCATCTTCAGGAGCGTCGTCTTGCCCGCGCCGTTGGCGCCCACCACGGCGATGCGCTGCCCGCGCTCCACCCGGCCCGTGAGCCCGTCGTACACCGTCTGCGCGCCGTACTTCTTGGTGATGCGCTCCAGCGTCACCACGTCCCGACCGCTCCGGTCCACCTCCGGGAAGCGGAAGCGCATCGTCGAGCGCTCCTCCAGGACGTGCACCTTCTCCAGCTTCTCCAGCATCTTCGCGCGGCTCTGCGCCTGCTTCGCCTTGGTGGCCTTGGCGCCGAAGCGGTCGATGAAGCCCTGCAGCTCCGCGCGCCGCGCCTCGACCTTCTCGGCGCGAGCCTTCAGCAGTTCCTTCTCCTCCGCGCGCAGGCGCTTGTAGTCGTCGTAGTTGCCCGCGTACTCGCGCACGCCCTCCAGCTCCAGCGACACCACCCGGTCGATCTGCCGGTTGAGGAAGTCACGGTCGTGGGAGATGAGCACCAGCGCCTTGTTCGAGCGGCGCAGGAAGCCGTCGAACCAGGCCAGCGTGGGCACGTCCAGGTGGTTGGTGGGCTCGTCGAGCAGCAACAGGTCCGGGTCCTGGAGGAGCAGGCCCGCCAGCGCCGCGCGCATCCGCCAGCCGCCCGACAGCGCCGAGGTGGGCTTGGCCAGGTCCAGGTCCCGGAAGCCCAGGCCCTTGAGGATGCGCTCGGCGTGGTGCTTTCCGAAGCGGTTCTCGAAGTCGTCCAGCTCCGCGTGCAGGTCGGCCAGGGACTGGGCCAGCTCGAGCTGCTCCTCCTCGTCGGTGGCCGCCGCGAGCGCCTCCTCGGTGTCCTTCAGGCGCACCTCCAGCGAGTCGCGCCCGGGGACGGTGCTCATCACCGCCTCCACCACCGTGCCCTCCGGCAGGCCGGCGATCTCCTGGGGCAGATACCCCCACCGCGCGCGGCGCCGGTACGTCAAGGTCCCCGAGTCCGGCTGGAGCACCCCCGCGAGAATCTTCATCAGGGTGCTCTTCCCCGTCCCGTTGGCCCCCACGAGGCCTACACGGTCCTTGGGGCCGAGGGTGAAGTTGTCGCTGTCGAAGAGGACCTTCTTCCCATAGGAGAGGCTGAGGTCCTGGGCGATGACGAGGCTCATGGCGGGCCGGGATGTAACAGCCTCCGGCGCCTCGGGAAATGGCGCAGATGCCTGCCCGGAGGCCCTGCGGCCCAACGCCCCCTTTCCGGACCCGCCCGGGGCCTGCCTATACTCCGGCCCCACATGGCTGCCCCCTGTCCCCATTGCGGAAGCACCGACGGCGTCGACCACCTCTGCGCAGGCCAGAGCCTCCAGCTCATCGGCCAGGTGCTCGATGGCCGCTACAAGATTGAGAGCGTGCTCGGCCAGGGCGGCATGGGCATGGTGTTCCGCGCCACGCAGACCTCGGTGCAGCGCCCCGTCGCCGTCAAGACGCTCAACCCGTCGCTCGCCGCCGCGCCCCAGTTCTTCGAGCGCTTCCGCCGTGAGGCGGAGATCGCCAGCCGCCTGCGCCACCCGAACGTCATCACCATCTTCGACTTCGGCCGCGCCCCCGACGGCACCTGCTACTACGTGATGGAGCTGCTCCAGGGCGAGAGCCTCAAGGAGGTCGTCAAGCGAGAGGGGCCCATGTCCCTGCGCCGCGCGACGAGCCTCCTGGAGCAGGCCACCCAGGGCCTCGCGCACGCGCACGCCGAGGGCTGCGTCCACCGCGACCTGAAGCCCCACAACATCATGGTGCAGGACCTGGGCGGGCGGGACTTCGTCAAGGTGCTGGACTTCGGTCTGGTCAAGGCGCTCGAGGCCGAGGAGGAGGAGCAGCTCACCTCCACCGGCCAGGTGCTGGGCACGCCCCAGTACATGCCGCCGGAGCAGGCCGGCGGTGAGTCCGTGGACCAGCGCTCGGACCTGTACTCGATGGCGGGCGTGCTCTACTTCTGCCTCACGGGCAGCTCGCCGTTCGGCGCGAACACCGTGCGCAAGGCGCTCACCGCGTCGCTCACGCAGCAGGTGCCCGCCGTCAACACCAAGCGCCAGGGCGCCCCCGTCCCGCCCGCGCTGGACGCGTTCTTCCGCAAGGCGCTCGCACCCGAGAAGGACGACCGCTACCAGAACGCGCAGGAGTTCATCGACGCGATGATGGACTCGGTCGCGGACGCGACGCCCGAGCAGTTCGACGCGATGCCCAGCGGCGGCTCCTCCTCCGGCGTCAACGAGCGCGGCAGCGGCAGCCGGGCCAGCAGCCGCGCCGGACGTCCCTCCGCGGGCAGCGGCAGTGGCGTGCGGTCTCGCGCAGCCGGTACTCCGGGCCGGGGCTCCACGCCGTCCAACGTCGTCGTGGCCCGCAGCCAGGCGGGAGTGCCTGGAGGCAGCGGCTCATCTCCCAGCCGCGTCCGCCAGGGCCCGCCTCGCCCCGCGCCGGTCCAGGC